>NZ_JBNHES010000006.1:0-249913 GCF_050591105.1 Methylobacterium endophyticum | reverse complement strand
GTGAACAGGCCCGAGGCGGCCGGAACGCCGATCACCGTGGGGGCGCGGTTGTCCTGCGTGCCGAAGCCGTAGCCCGCGTTGAAGCCCGCGTAGAACCCCGTCCAGGTGAACACCGGAACCGGAACGAACACCGGAGGCGGAGCCGCGCGGCGCGGAAGGTCCGCGGCGAGGGCGGAGCCGGCGACGACGATGCCGGCGAGGGCGGCGACGCCCGAAAGGATGGTCTTCATGATCTGGTCCTCTGTCCCTTGGGCCGGTGCGCCTTGTGGCTGCTCCCGGCCGAATTCCCCGTACTTAGGCCCGTAGCTGCTGGGATGCTGTTGCGTCGCGACACCATCCGGGGGAGGGAAGGGGGCGCCTTTGTGACGCCGCCCGCCTCATTCCGTCCTGGCTACTTGCGGTCAAAACGTCCGGAAACGGTCAAGGTTCACTTAAGACCGCGCTCTTTACGGCCGCGCTTTCACGACAGATTGTCGCAGCCTCGGGCCGGTCGCCACATTTCGTCTATGGGGCCAGCGCGATGGCCGAGATCTGCCGGCCGTAATCGGGCTCTTTTCGATGCGTGGTCCGGCGGAAGCTGAAGAACCGCTGCGGATCGGCATAGGTGCAGAGCCCCACGGACGACGCCTCCCCCACCCCGCAGGCCCGCAGCCGCGCCAGGATGAAGGCCGGCAGGTCGAACTGCGCATGGTCGGGGCGCGCACCCGCGCCGAGATAGGCGTCGGCCTCCGGCACCTCGGCGCGGAAGCGGGCCAGGAAGTCCGGCCCAACCTCGTAGGCGGCCTGCGCGATGGTCGGCCCGAGCACGGCGACGATGCGCGCGCGCTCGGCCCCGAGCCGCTCCATGGCGGCCACCGTCGCCTCGGCGACCCCGCCGAGCGCGCCCTTCCAGCCGGCATGCGCCGCGCCGACGACGCGGTTCTCCGGGTCGGCGAAGAGGATCGGTCCGCAATCGGCCGTGGCGATGCCGAGCGCGAGACCCGGCACCCGCGTCACCATGGCGTCGGCCTTCGGGCGGTCGGGCAGAGCGATCGGCGCCTCGACCACGACCACCTCGGCGGAATGCACCTGATAGAGCCCCACCAGCCGCTCCGGCGGCAGGTCGAACTGCGCGGACATCCGCGCCCGGTTCTCGGCGACGCGGGCCTGGTCGTCGTCGGACCCGAGCCCGCCGTTGAGCGAGGCGTAGAGCCCCTCCGACACGCCGCCCTCGCGGGTGAAGAAGCGGTGGCGGATATGGCCGTGCGAGCCGAGTTCGGGCGCTTCGATGAACATGGCGGCGGTCCGCTGATTTTTTTCGAGGACGTGCCGCTCGATAACCCATCACGGCGGCGGTGACGATGACGCTCGCGACGGAACCGCGAGACGTCGCGGCGGCTTGTGCTTCCGGTTTTCGTCCGATCCACGATCACAGGAGACGATGCATGGCACTGTCGCGCAGCAAGACCCAGCCCGACCGTCCGATCTGGCCGGCGGCGCCCGCATCCGGCGGCTCTCAGGCCGGCGGACAGGGCGGCCGCGACCGGGCGGACCGACCAAGCCCGGCGGACAGGGCGGCCGGATCGCAAGCGATCCCGAGCACCATGGCCCAGACGGAGGGGTTCGGCTCCTTCGCCGGCTGAGCCCGGCGAAAAGCGTCCCGTCAGAAGCCGGGCAGCGGCCCGAGACCGGGGGCCGCCGCCGCCAGCACCTTGAACAGCCGCCCCATTCCGCCGCGCCCGGTATCGGTCAGCCGGGCGACGGCGGCGTCGACCGCCTCGGATTGAACCGGGGTCGCGGCCCGCTTTAGCCGCTCCGCGCGCAGGGTGAGCCCGAGCGCCAGCAGGAAATCGCGCTGGTCGACCGGGCCGTGGACCACCGCGCCCCCGGCACGGGCGGCCCGCGCCAGCGCGGCGAAATCGACATGCACGGTGAGGTCGGCCTCCCCCGGCGCCGCGAGCGGGTCGGTGAAGGCATGGCCCGCCACCGCCTGGAGGGTGTCGCCGAAGCCCGGCCGGGCATGGCCGTAATCGATGGCGAGCAGCCCCCCCCCTTGCGCGCGGATGCGCCCTGCGAGCCCGCGCATGGTGTCGGCGGCCGGTCCGGCCAGCGTCGTCACCACACCGACCGGCCCCTCCTTGGCGAGGCTCCGGTCCGGCTCCGGGGCGAGCCCGATCGTCAGCGTTCCGTCCTCGGAGAGGCCGACCAGCCGCTCGCACCAGCCGCGCGGGGTGCGCTCGAACTGGCGCACGGGAAGACAATCGAAGAACTCGTTCGCGACGACGATCGCAGGCCCGTCCGGCAGCGTCTGCGGGCCCTCGTGCCATGTCGGCGAGAAACCCGCGAGCGCCTCCTCCTGGCGGGCGCGCAGCGCAGGGCTCGTCTCGACGAGATGCAGCGCGAAGGCGGCGTCCGGCGCGGCCGAGCGCAGCGCGCGCAAGGCATCCGCCATCAGGGTGCCGCGTCCGGGCCCGAGCTCGGCGAGAATCGCCCGCTCCGGCCGCCCCATCGCCATCCAGACGGAGGCGATCCAGAGGCCGATCAGCTCCCCGAACATCTGGCTGATCTCGGGGGCGGTGGTGAAGTCGCCGGCCCGGCCCAGGGGGTCGCGGGTGCGGTAGTAGCCGTGCACCGGATGGCCGAGGCAGAGCGCCATGTAGCGGTCGATGCCGATCGGCCCGGTCTCGCGGATGATCGCGGCGATCTCGGCCAGGAGCGGGGCGCCGCTCACGCCTCCACGGTCTCCGGCTCGTCGGCGCGGACGCGCGGGCGCGTCGCCCCGCGCGCGGCGAGCACGATATAGGCGATGCCGATGAGCGCCATCGGCACGCAGAGCAGCATCCCCATGGTGATGCCGCCGAGCGGGCCGCCGGCGGTGCCGAAGAGGTAGCCGAGCTGCCGGTCCGGCTCGCGGAAGAACTCGCAGACCGTCCGCGCGAGGGCATAGCCGAGCACGAAGATGCCGCCCATCAGCCCGGGCCGGCGGAAGCCGAGGCGCCGCACGCAGACCGCCATCACCACGAAGAGCAGGAAGCCCTCGGTGGCCGCCTCGTAGAGCTGGCTCGGGTGGCGCGGCACGTCGCCTCCGGTGGGGAAGACGATGGCGTAGGGGAAATCCGGCGCGGCCCGCCCCCAGAGCTCCCCGTTCACGAAATTGGCGATGCGGCCGAAGAACAGCCCGATCGGCGCCACCACGGAGGCGATGTCGAGGAGCGTGTAGGCCCCGAGCCTGCGCGAGCGGGCGAAGAGCACCATCGCCAGCGTCGCGCCGAGGAATCCGCCATGGAAGGACATGCCGCCGTTGCGGATGGCCAGGATCTCGAGGGGGTCGGCGATGTAGAGCGGCAGGTTGTAGAACAGCACGTAGCCGATGCGGCCGCCGAGCACGACGCCGAGCGCCACCCAGACGATCAGGTCGTCGATGTCGGCGAGGCTCGGGCGGCGCACGCCCCCGCCCCAGAGCCCGTCCGCCATGACGAGGCGCCGCGCGTACCACCAGCCGCCCACGAGCCCGGCGATATAGGCGAGCGCGTACCACTTGATCGTGATCGGGCCGATGGCGACGGCGACCGGATCGATCGCCGGGAAGGGCAGGGCCAAAAGGGGCGAGGCGAGAAGCGGCGGCATCGCGGGAGCCTTCCGGTGCGGGCGCCGGCATTGGACTCGGGCCGCCCCCGGCGTCAAGCCGCCGGAGGCGGGGCCACCTATTGCGAGCGGCGGCCGAACGAGACCGCGTAGGCCTGCACGCGCGCGTCGATCAGCGGGTCGTCGGAGACCTCGATGCCGTCGGTGAGGTTGTTCGGCATGAACAGCAGCGCCTTCTCGGCCTCCGCGCTGTTCGCCACCGCCTTGGTCAGCGTCAGGGTGCCGAGATCGGCGAGGCGCCGCTCCTCGGGCCAGGGCTTGGTGGCGTCGCCAGTGGGGTCGGCGGGCTCGGCGAGTTGCGCCATCACCTTGAAGGCCACGGGCTCCTTGCCCAAGCGGGCGGCGATCTCCTCCATGAGGTAGTTCGGCGGCCGCTTGGCGGCGTCCTCGGCGCTCAGGATCTCCTCGCCGGCCACCGGCACGAGGCGGAAGCGGAAGGGCTGCCTCTTACCGTCCTCGGAGACGAAGACGAAGGCGTTGACGCCGTGATGCGTGGAGCGGGCGAGGCTCGACGGGGTTCCGGCCGAGCCGAGCGCCTTCGGCACGGCCGGATGGGCCGCGACGAAGCTCTCGAGCGGCGTCGGATGGGCTGCGTCCGGCCCGCTCTTCGAGACGGCGATCAGGAGGTCGCGGAACTCCTCGCCGGTGGCCACGGGGAAGAACTTCAACTGGTTGGTGACGACGTCCATCTCGGCGCCGTCGGCGAGCTTGAACTTCATCGCCATCCCGTGCGGATTGGCGTCGGCGGCGCCGTCTGGAATGGTCGGGACGCCGGTGGCGTCGGAGAAGCGCACCGTCACGGGCACCGCCGGCCCCTTGAACAGGGACGCCTTGCTCAGCTTCGCCCCCTCGGCGGACGGCGCGAAGCTGCCTTCCACGACGACGCCCTTCGCATGGTTCGCCCGGAAGCCCGCATGCTTGCCGAACAGCGTGTTCATCACGTCGACGGTCTGCTCGGCGGTGGACGCGTCCTGCGCGCGGGCCGGGCCGCAGGCGAGCAGCAATGCCACGCCTCCCAGAAGAGCGCGCGCGATCCGATTCGTCATGCCGGTCTCCGTCCTGGCGGGAATGCCCGCGGGCGGCGTGTCGACAGCCCGCCCGCATGACGTTCTGGCATGGCGGCGAGCGGGTTCGAAGACGAAATATCGAACGATTCCGATCAAGCCCGTCGCGGCATGCGGAACGGCAGCATCAGGCGCACCAGCGGGTTGCGGAAACGGTCGAGGGAGAGGCTCTCGTGGACCGCGCGCACCGGCTCGCCGGCGAGGCGCGAGGACAGCAGCGAGCGAGCATAGAACGGCGTATCCTCGAAGGTGCGGACCACCGCCGAGCGGGCGTCGTCGCTACGGGTGGAGCGCGGCATCCGCCACAGCCGCGTCGGCGGCAGGGCGGCGGCCGGCGGCGGCCGGATGTCGCGGCGCGTCCCGTCGCGGCCGAAGCGCAGCGACAGGTTCCGCCCGCCGCCGTCGCGGTGGCGCACGTCGTAGAGCACGGCGGCGCCGTCCGGCAGCTCGGCGCGGCACCAGGTCCAGCTCGAGAAGTCGCGCTCCAGGGGGGCGTCGCCGTGGTTGGTGTCGAGATAGGCCGTGCCGGACCAGCTCAGGGAGGGCTCCGACAGCGTCACCTCGACCGGGGAGGACGGCGCCAACGGCCACCAGCGATGGGCACCCTCCGCATCGAGATGGAACGGGCCGGGCGTGATGCCGGGAGGGCGGACGCGGATGCTGCCGCGCACCCGCGAGGGGATCGGAGCCGTCACCTCGTCGATGCGGATGGTCAGCTCGGTGCCGTCCCAGGCGAGCCCGCTCGGGCCGATGGCGATCTCCGCCGCGTCCCGGAAGAGGGAGGCGCGGCCGCGCTCGGTCATGCAGAAGCGGTTGGAGCGCTCGCCGTAGAGCACCACGTTGACGGCACAGTGGTCGAAGGGGTCGCGCGCGAGGTCGAAGGCGTAATAGGGCGAGAACACGCTGCCGACGAAGGCGATGACCGTGAGCCCCTGGCGCCCGTCCGCGCTCAGCGCGTCGACATACCACCAGACGTAGCCGTCCCGGTCCACCCGCGTGTCGAAGCGGAGCCCGCCCCCCGGTTCGCCCGGACGAGATCCGCCAGCAGGGTGTCCGCCGCGATCCGGCCCGACTGCGCCGCCATCGGCACCCCCGGCCCCGGATGCACGCTGCCCCCCGCCAGATACAGTCCCGGCGAGGGCACCGGCATCCAGCGCTTCCTGCCGCGCACCATCGACGAGGACCAGTGGCAGACCGCCGATAGGTCCATGAACTGGCTCTGGCAGGAATACGGCGCCAAGCGCTTCGCCAAGAAGGGAATTCCCGCGCGCCCCGCCCGCAAGGAGGGCGAGAAGCCGAGGGTCAACCTCATCGGGCCGGCCTACGGCACCTTCAACATGCCCTCCGACCTCGCCGAGATCCGGCGACTGGTGGAAGGCATCGGGGCGGAGATCAACCTCGTCTTCCCGCTGGGCTCGCATCTGGCCGACGTGCCGAAGCTCGTGAACGCCGACGCCAATATCTGCCTCTACCGCGAGTTCGGCCGCCTGCTCTGCGAGAGCCTGGAGCGGCCCTATCTCCAGGCGCCCATCGGCGTGATCTCGACCACGAAGTTCCTGCGCTCGCTCGGCGCCATCCTCGGGCTCGATCCCGAGCCATTCATCGAGCGCGAGAAGCACACCACCATCAAGCCGGTCTGGGACCTGTGGCGCTCGGTGACGCAGGACTTCTTCGGGACGGCCAGCTTCGGCATCGTCGCTTCGGAGACCTACGCCCGCGGCGTGCGCCACTTCCTCGAAGACGAGATGGGGCTGCCCTGCACGGTCTCCATCGCCCGAAAGCCAGGCGCGAAGACCGACAACGCTGCGGTGCGCGAGGCTGTCGCGAAAAACCCGCCGCTGGTGATGTTCGGCTCGTTCAACGAGCGCATGTACCTCGCGGAAGCCGGCTCGCGCGCGGTGTTCGTGCCGGCCTCCTTCCCCGGCGCCATCATCCGGCGGCACACGGGCACGCCCTTCATGGGCTACGCCGGAGCGACCTACCTCGTGCAGGAGGTCTGCAACGCGCTGTTCGACATGCTCTTCCACATCCTGCCGCTCGCCCGCGACATGGACGCCGTGGAGGCCACCCCGGCGCGCATGCATCGGGAGCTGCCCTGGGAGGAGACGGCGCGCGCCGCCCTCGACCTGCATGTCGAGCGCCAGCCGGTGCTGGTGCGCATCTCGATGGCCAAGCGGCTGCGCGACGCTGCCGAGCGCGTCGCCCGCAAGGCCGGCGCGGGGCGCGTCGCCCAGGACCATGTCGCGCTCGCCCATGACGGCCTCCGAACCGGAGCCGCCGCATGAGCCCGCCTTTCGCCTTCACCGCCGATGCCGGTCCCGCCGGCACGGCCGTCGCCGTCGTCCCGCGCGCCGTGTCGAGGAGCGCCAGCAGGAAGGGTAGCCCATGCCTCAGGTCATGACCGGTTCCATGCCGACCTCCATCCCGGCCTCCCTGCACCGCGCGGCGAGCGCGACGGCGCGCCAGCAGCAGGAGCGGATCCAGTTCCGCGTCATCCTCGCGGCGACCTACCCGTTCTTCCTGGCCGCGGCGGCGGCGCAGCGCCTGCGGTCGGGCACGGCCGTCGCGGCGGCGGGCCGGCGCCGCTCCGTCTTCGGCGAGGCCAAGGCCATGGCGGTCTCGGCTCTCCCCTTCGCCTTCATGGGCTGAGCCGCCCCTGCGAGGTTTCGAGACGCTTCCCCCGAAACGGGTGAAGTGCGGCCGGGGCCTTCGCGGCCACGGCGACACCCGCCGCGCCGCGACCGGCGCGGCCAGCGACAAGCGGAGGTTGAGACCGATGGCAAACGGATTGGATAGACCGAGCAGCCTGTCAGGGCTGACGGAACCGGAAGCCAAGGAGTTCCACGCGATCTTCCTGACGAGCTTCATCATCTTCACGGCGATCGCCGTGGTCGCGCATATCCTCGTGTGGATGTGGCGTCCGTGGCTGCCGGGCCCGAAGGGCTACGCCATGCTCGACGGCGCCACGGGCGCCGCCCACGCCCTCGTCTCCATGATCTCGTGAGGAGGAGGACGTCATGCACAAGATCTGGCTTCTGTTCGATCCCCGGCGGACCCTGGTGGCGCTGTTCACCTTCCTGTTCGTCCTGGCGCTGCTGATCCACTTCATCCTGCTCAGCACCGACCGGTTCAACTGGCTGGAAGGCCCGAAGGCGATGAAGGCTGCGTCCGTGACGCTGTCCATCGTCCCGCCGACCCCGGCCTGAGCCGCCCGGTACGCCAACCTCCGCGGACGGCGCGCCTGGCCGGCGCGTCCGCCCGCGGCAGACCGGGGACGGGGGAAACACCCCTCCCGCACGGCGAGAACGACGCGCCCGCACCGCCCGCGACGGCCCGTGGCCGAAGCGGAAGGGATGCCCGCGCTCTGAAGGGAGGTCGCGATGGCGATGCTGAGCTTCGAGAAGAAATACCGCGTGCGCGGCGGCACGCTGATCGGCGGGGACCTGTTCGATTTCTGGGTGGGGCCGTTCTTCGTCGGCTTCTTCGGCGTGACGACGATCTTCTTCTCCGTGCTCGGCACCGCCCTGATCGTCTACGGCGCCGCGCTCGGGCCGACCTGGAACATCTGGCAGATCAACATCGCGCCCCCCGACATCAAGTACGGGCTCGCGCTGGCGCCGCTCAAGGAGGGCGGGCTCTGGCAGATCATCACCTTCTGCGCGGTAGGCGCCTTCGTCTCCTGGGCGCTGCGCGAGGTCGAGATCTGCCGCAAGCTCGGCATCGGCTACCATGTGCCCTTCGCCTTCTCGGTGGCGATCTTCGCCTATGTCTCGCTGGTGGTGATCCGTCCGTTCCTGATGGGCGCCTGGGGCTATGGCTTCCCCTACGGGATCCTCTCGCATCTCGATTGGGTCTCGAACACCGGCTACCAGTATCTCCACTTCCACTACAATCCCGCGCACATGCTCGCCGTGAGCTTCTTCTTCACGACGACCTTCGCGCTGGCGCTCCACGGCTCGCTGATCCTGTCGGCCACCAACCCCGCCAAGGGGGAACCGGTGAAGACACCCGAGCACGAGGACACCTTCTTCCGCGACACCATCGGCTACTCGATCGGGACGCTCGGCATCCACCGGCTCGGGCTGTTCCTGGCGCTCTCGGCGGGCTTCTGGAGCGCGGTCTGCATCGTCATCAGCGGGCCGTTCTGGACCAGGGGCTGGCCGGAATGGTGGGGCTGGTGGCTCAACCTGCCGGTCTGGCGCTAACGGGGAGGGCGGCACGATGGCCTATTACCAGAACCTCTTCACCCAGGTGCAGGTGCGCCCCACGGACCCGGACATGGGCGTGCCGGTGGCCGTGGAGCACCGCTGGGGCAAGCCGTTCCACTCCTACCTGCTGGGGCTGATCGGCAACGCCCAGGTCGGGCCGATCTACGGCGGCTATCTCGGCGCGCTCTCGCTCACCTGCGGGCTGATCGCCTTCGAGATCATCGGACTCAACATGCTGGCCTCGGTGAACTGGAGCCCGATCCAGTTCGTGCGCCAGCTCCCCTGGCTGGCGCTGGAGCCACCCCGGCCGCAATACGGCCTGAAGATCCTGCCGCCGCTCCACGAGGGAGGCTGGTGGCTGATCGCCGGCTTCTTCCTCACCGCCTCGGTGCTGCTGTGGTGGCTGCGCATGTACCGGCGGGCGGCGGCGCTGGGCATGGGCAAGCACGTCCCCTGGGCCTTCGCCTCGGCGATCTGGCTGTTCCTGGTGCTCGGCTTCATCCGGCCCCTGCTGATGGGCTCCTGGAGCGAGGCGGTGCCCTTCGGCATCTTCCCGCATCTCGATTGGACCGCCGCGTTCTCGCTGCGCTACGGGAACCTCTTCTACAACCCGTTCCACATGCTCTCGATCGCGTTCCTCTACGGGTCGACGCTGCTCTTCGCCATGCACGGCGCCACCATCCTGGCGGTGAGCCGCTACGGCGGCGAGCGCGAGATCGACCAGATCGTCGACCGGGGCACGGCATCCGAGCGCGCCGCCCTGTTCTGGCGCTGGACCATGGGCTTCAACGCCACCATGGAATCGGTCCACCGCTGGGCCTGGTGGTTCGCGGTGCTGACCACGCTCACCGGCGGCATCGGCATCCTGCTCACCGGCACCGTCGTCGACAACTGGTACCTCTGGGCGGTCAAGCACGGCGTCGCGCCGTCCTACCCGCAGGTCTACGGCACGGTCTCCGATCCCTCGAGCCTTCCCGGAGCGGTCCCATGAAGACGCTGCTCGCCCTGATCGGGGGCGTCCTCACCCTGTTCCTGGCCATCGCCATGCTCGGCACCGCCGGCTGGACCCGGCCGCCGCTGGTCGGCCAGCAGACGGGCTTCCGCGGCACCGGCATGGACTACGTCCAGACAAGGGCCGGGGCCGCCGCCAAGAAGGAGGCCAACGCCGCCCCCGCGGTCTCCGACAAGGTCGAGGCGGGTGGCGAGAAGGCCTCGGCGGTCTATCAGAACGTCAAGGTGCTCGGCGACGTCTCGGTGGACGAGTTCAACCGCCTGATGGTCTCGATGACGGAGTGGGTGGCCCCCGAGCAGGGCTGCACCTTCTGCCACAACACCGAGAACATGGCCGATGACGGCCTCTACCAGAAGAAGGTCGCCCGGCGGATGCTTCAGATGGTCCAGGACATCAACTCCACCTGGAAGGAGAAGCACGTCCACGAGGCGGGCGTGACCTGCTACACTTGCCATCGCGGCCAGCCCGTGCCGAAGCAGGTCTGGTTCGAGAACCCCGGCCCGAACTTCACCTCCGGCTTCGTCCCCCGCAACAACGGGCAGAACCTCGCCTCGCCCTCGGTCGGCCTGTCGTCGCTGCCCTACAACACCTATGCGGACTTCTACGCCCACAAGGACACCCCCGACAGCGCCATCCGGGTCAACGCGACCTCGGCCCTGCCGGAGACCAAGGGCAAGTCGATCCAGCAGGCGGAGAAGACCTTCGGCCTGATGATCGGGATGTCGGAATCCCTCGGGGTGGGCTGCGCCTTCTGCCACAACACCCGCGCCATCGCCTCGTGGGAGCAGAGCACGCCCCAGCGCGTCACCGCCTGGCACGGCATCCGCATGGTCCGCAGCCTGAACGCGGATTATCTCGAACCGCTGGCCTCGCTGCTGCCGGAAAACCGCCTCGGCCCCGCCGGGGACGGGCCTAAGGTCAGCTGCGGCACCTGCCACAACGGCGCGAGCAAGCCCCTCAACGGCGCCAACGTGGTCGAGACCTTCCCCGAGCTGACCAAGCCCGTGGCCGCCGCCGCTCCGGCCCAGATCCCCGCGACCCCGGCCCCGGCTCCCGCGCCGAACCCCTGATCCGCCCCGGACTCGCATCCATCGCGCCGCCGGACCCTCGGGCCCGGCGGCGTTCTCGTGTCCAGGGCGCGCGCGTGCAACCGCGCACCGGAGCGCGCGCCGCCCCGCGAAGATTGCCGGCGGTGTCGTTCAACCTTGCGAAATCTCTGATAGGACAACGCTGTTCGGGTCGTCCTGCGGCGCGGTTAGGGATTTAGAAACCCTTAATCAGCCGGTGGCAGGGTGGGGCCTGGCGCGCAGCAAGGGGTTTTCGGCCGTGGTCAAGGATCGGGGATCCACCGAGATCGTGTCGGCGCTCGCCGCCTGCCGGGGCGCCTTCATCGGCGTGGCCGTGATGAGCGGCCTCGTGAACGTGCTCTACCTGACCGGCTCGTTCTTCATGCTCGAGGTCTACGACCGGGTGATCCCGAGCCGGTCGATCCCAACGCTCGTCGGCATCTCGATCCTCGCCCTCGTGCTCTACGGCTTCCAGGGCATCCTGGAAGCGATCCGCTCGCGCATCCTGGCCCGCATCGGCGCCGCCATGGACGAGGCGCTGAGCGCCCGCGTCTTCGACATCGTGGTGCGAGCGCCTCTGAAAGGGGCCATGCCCGGCGACGGCCTGCTGCCGTTGCGCGACCTCGACCAGATCCGCGCCTTCCTGGCCGGCACCGGCCCCTCCGCCTTCTTCGACCTGCCCTGGATGCCGATCTATCTCGTGATCTGCTTCCTGTTCCATCCGCTGATCGGTCTCGCCGCCGTCGCCGGCGCGCTGGTGCTCGCCGCCTTCACCCTGCTCACCGACCGCGCCACCCGCGCCCCCTCCAAGGACGCGACGCTGCACGGCATGCGCCGCAACGGCCTCGCCGAGGCCGGGCGCCGCAACGCCGAGGTGCTCGCCGCCATGGGCATGCAGGGCCGCGTCGCCGCCCGCTGGAGCGCCGCCAACGACGAGTACATGGGCTCGCAGCAATCGGTGTCGGACACCGCCGGCATGTACGGCGCCGCCTCCAAGGTGTTTCGCATGGCGCTCCAGTCGGGGACGCTGGCGCTCGGCGCCTATCTCGTCATCAACGGCATGGCGAGCGCGGGCATCATCATCGCCTCGTCGATCCTGGTGTCGCGGGCGCTCGCCCCGGCCGAGCTCGCCATCGCCAACTGGAAGGGCTTCGTCCAGACCCGCCAGTCCTGGGCCCGGCTGTCGGACCTCTTGACCCGCATGCCCCCCGCCGGCCGGCCCCACCCGCTGCCGGCACCGTGCCAGTCGATCATGGCCGAGGCGATCAGCGTCGCGCCCCCCGGCACCCCGCGCCTCGTGGTGCAGGACCTGAGCTTCGCGCTGAAGGCCGGCCAGGGGCTCGGCGTCATCGGCCCGAGCGCCTCGGGCAAGTCCTCCATGGTGCGGGCGCTGGTTGGCGTCTGGCCGACCCTACGCGGCAAGGTCCGCCTCGACGGCGCCGCTATCGAGCAATGGTCGAGCGCCGATCTCGGGCCGCATATCGGCTTCCTGCCGCAGGAGGTGGAGCTGTTCGGCGGCACCATCGCCGAGAACATCGCCCGCTTCGAGGTCGGCGCGGCGTCCGAGGACGTCATCGCCGCCGCCCGCGCCGCCGGCGTGCACGAATTGATCCTGCGCCTGTCGGAGGGCTACGACACCCGCATCGGCGAGAGCGGAGCGGGGCTCTCGGCCGGCCAGCGCCAGCGCATCGGGCTCGCCCGCGCCCTCTACCGCGATCCTTTCCTGGTGGTGCTCGACGAGCCCAACGCCAATCTCGACAGCGAGGGCGAGAACGCGCTCACCCAGGCGATCCTCGGGGTGCGCCAGCGCGGCGGCATCTGCGTGGTGGTCGCCCACCGGCCGAGCGCGCTCGCCGCCGTCGATCTCGTGCTGATGATGGCCGAGGGCCGCGCCCAGGCCTTCGGCCCGAAGGAGGAGGTCTTCCGCCGGGTGCTGCGCCCGGCCCCGGCCGCCGCCGTGGGCGGCGCCGATCCTTCGGGACGGCCCGTGCCGCTCGAAGGCGGGCCGCGCCCCGTTCCGCCGGCCGGTCCCGCGGCCGGTTCGATGGGCCTCCAGGAGAGCGCATGATGGCCGCGACCGCCAACCCCGCCGGCCTCGCCGCGCCGCCCCGGCCCCGCGCGGCGGCAAAGGACTCGATCCGCCGCCATCTCGCCCTCACCGTCGGGCTCGGCACCGCGCTCGTCATCGGCGTCGGCGGCTGGGCCACTTTCACGGAGATCTCGGGGGCGGTGATCGCGCCCGGCCAGCTCGTGGTCGAGTCCGACGTCAAGAAGGTCCAGCACCCCACCGGCGGCGTCGTCGGCGAGCTGCGCGTGCGCGAGGGCCAGAAGGTCAAGGCGGGCGACATCCTGATCCGCCTCGACGAGACCCAGACGCGGGCCAATCTCGACATCGTGCTGAAGGCCCTCGACGAGGCCGCCGCCCGGCGCGCCCGCGACGAGGCCGAGCGCGACGGCGCCCGCACCGTCACCTTCCCGCCGGAGCTTCTGGCGCGGGCCGCCTCCGACCCGGTGGTGGCGCGCCTCATCGACGGCGAATCGCGCCTGTTCACCGCCCGCGTCAACGGACGCGAAGGCCAGAAGGCCCAGTTGCGCGAGCGCGTCAGCCAGCTCCGCCAGGAGATCTCCGGGCTCACCGAGCAGGCCGCCGCCAAGGAGCGCGAGATCCAGTTCATCGGCCCCGAGCTGAAGGGCGTGCGCGACCTCTACGCCAAGAACCTCGTGCAGCTCTCGCGCGTGAACCAGCTCGAGCGCGACGGCGCCCGCCTCCAGGGCGAGCGCGGCCAGCTCATGGCCTCCACGGCATCCGCCAGGGGCAAGATCACCGAGACGGAGCTCCAGATACTCCAGATCGACCAGGACATGCGCACCGAGGTCGGCAAGGATCTGGCCGAGATCCGCGGCAAGTGGTCGGAGCTCGTGGAGAAGCGCGTCGCGGCCGAGGACCAGTTGAAGCGCATCGACATGCGCGCGCCGCAGGACGGCACCGTCCACCAGCTCACCGTGCACACCATCGGCGGCCTCGTGACCCCGAGCGAGCCGGCCATGCTGATCGTCCCCTCCGCCGACCAGCTCGCCGTCGAGGTGCGCGTGCAGCCGCAGGACATCGACAGCGTGCAGCTCGACCAGAAGGCGGTGCTGCGCTTCCCCGCCTTCAACCAGCGCACCACGCCGGAGATCGACGGGATCGTCACCCGCGTCTCGGCCGATGTCAGCACCGATCCGAAGACGGGGGCGAGCTTCTACACCGCCCGCATCAAGGTGCCCGAGACCGAGAAGGAGCGCCTCGGCGGCGTGCGCCTCCAGCCCGGCATGCCGGTGGAGACCTTCATGCAGATCGGCGAGCGCTCGGTGCTCTCCTACCTGACCAAGCCGCTGACGGATCAGATCGCCAAGGCGTGGCGGGAGAAGTAGTGTCCGGCGCGCGTCACCGTTTCATGGCGGCGCGCAGGAGATCGTTGACGCGGGTCTGCCAGCCCGCGCCGGACGCGCGGAAATGCTCCACGACGTCCCGGTCGAGCCGGATCGAGACGAGTTCCTTCGTGGGAGCCTTCTGAGGCCCGCGCGACCGGCGCAGGGCCTCGGCTATCTCCGGGAAGACCTCGGCGAAGGGGCGCGCCCGCTTGAAATCCTCGGCGGTCCATTCGGGGTTGTCCGGGTCTGTGTCGATACCGGCTTGGATACGCGTCTCGTCTACATCCGAGATCGGCGGAAAATCGAGCCTACGCTTGCTCATAGAGCCTCCGTTCCCTGCGGCTCGCGGGCCTCAGGCTGATCAGCGACACCGCCTCCGTTCCGAGGATCGCGAAGACGAAGGCCACGAGCCGGTCGTCGAGCGGCCCCACGGCAACATATCGCTCGCGACCGCCCCGGCCGGCATAGCTCGGAAAGACGATCGCCTCCTCGAAGGAAAAACGCTCGCGGGCATCGGCGAAATCCAGACCGTGAGTCCGGAGATTCGAGATTCGCTTCGGTTCGTCCCATACGACCAGCATCGGATTGTATGTACGATCCGATTCCTCCCGAGTCCATGGGAGCGAGCCGAAACCGCGAGACGCGAGCGGAGTACCTTGCCTCCCCGGCACGAATCCTGATAAGGGAACCGCCTTTCCGCGATTGCGTCAGCGCCGTCGCCGGTCGTGCTGTGCGCGCCCGTTCCTGAAACACAATCGATGAGCGGCAGGCCCCGGTGCCGCGCCGATGGGTCCGATGAAGATTCGCAACTCGCTCAAGTCCCTGCGCGGCCGTCACCGCGACAACCAGCTCGTGCGCCGCAAGGGCCGCGTCTACGTCATCAACAAGACGCAGAAGCGCTTCAAGGCCCGCCAGGGCTGAACCGACCACGGCAGGGCCCGGACAGGGCCTTAAGCCTGTCGACGCCGGCGCGACCCGCCGGCGTTTTTCGTTCCGGCGGTTCGTCGTCCGCTCTCGCGCGACGGCGCGGCGCGTTGACGGCGGAGCCCGTCGCGGCCACCTTGAGGGGATGCCGCGCAGCCTCGCCACCGTCCTGACTGCCGCGCTCCTCGTCGGGAGCGCCGCGCGGGTCGACGCAGCGCCTCCCGGCGCGCTCTTCCCCGACGGGCCGGACGGCCGGCTGATGCCGCGCGCCACGCCCGCTCCGCCCCCCGCCAGACCCTCCGCCAAGCCTCCCGAGCCCAAGGCCGCCCCCGCGCCGGTGACGCTCGACGACCTCTTCCAGCGCCTGCGCGAGGCGGAGGACGATGCCGAGGCGCGCGGCGTCGCCAAGCTCATCGACCGGCGCCTCGAACGCTCCGGCAGCGGCACCGCCGATCTCCTGACGGAGCGCGCCCGCCAGGCGATGGGCGCCAACGAGATTCCCCTCGCCGCCGAGCTGATGGACCGCGTCACCACCCTGGAACCGGGCTGGTCCGAGGGCTGGAACCGCCGGGCCCTGGTGTTCTGGCACCTCTCCGACAAGGAGGGCGCCATCGCCGACCTGAAGCGCGCCCTGGTGCTGGAGCCGCGCCACTACGAGGCCTGGGCCGCGCTCGCGCGCATCTACCTCTCCAACGAGGACAAGCCGCACGCCCTCGACGCCTTCCGCCGCGCCATCGCGATCTATCCGCGCATGCCGAAGGTCCAGGACGCCATCGACAAGCTCGCGCCGGACGTGGACGGGCGCGACCTCTGATGGGGCCGCTCCGGGTGCTCGCGGCGCTCTCGGGAATCGCCGCGAGCCTCGTCGGGCTGGGGCTCAGCGCGGGTGCCCTGGCGAGCCTGGCGATCTCCCTGCGCGTCGGCGGACGGTTTCCGCCCGCCGGTCCCTTCGTCGAGGTGCCCGGCGGCCGCATCGCCACCATCGAGGACGGCCCTCGGGCGGTCGCCAGGGCGACGGTGGTGCTCGTCCACGGCGCCTCGGGCAACGCCGCCGACCTGATGGAGAGCATCGGCCGGCCGCTCGCGGCGGACGGCTTCCGGGTCGTCTCCCTCGACCGGCCCGGCCTCGGCTGGAGCGACCGGATCGGGGGCGCCGAGGCCGCGACGCCGAAAGCGCAGGCGGCCATCCTGGCGGCGGCGCTCGCGCGCATGGGGATCGGCGGGGCGATCCTGCTCGGGCATTCGCTCGGGGGCGCCGTGGTCCTGGCGATGGCGCTGGATCACCCCGAGCGGGTGTCGGGGCTGGTGCTGGTCTCGCCCGTGGCGCGGCCCCTGCCGGCCGACGGGCGGGCCCTGCCCTGGTACGGACGCCTCGCCGTGGCGCCGCCCGTGGCGTGGCTGCTCAGCCGAACCCTCGGGCCGCCGGCCGGTCTCCATCTCCTCGACGGCGCGGAACGGGCGGCCTTCGCGCCGCAGCCGCCCGCCGAGGGCTATCTCGACAGGAGCCGCGCCGCCCTCGTGCTGCGGCCGGCGACGATGCTTGCCAATGTCCAGGATCTCGTCGCGTTGCCGGCGGCGCTGGCGGAGCAGGCGCCGCGCTACCCCACGCTGACGGTGCCGACCGTGATCGTCGCGGGCGATGCCGACCCGATCGTGCGCACGCCCAACCAGGGCCGTCCACTCGCGCAGGAGATCCCCGGCGCGCGCTTCGTCGGTGTGCCGGGGGCGGGCCACATGGTGCCGTGGGTCGCCACCGGCCTTCTCGCGGCCGAGGTCGAGCGCCTCGCGGCGGCGACCGCCGCGCCCCCTGCGGAGCGGGCGGCCGCGCCGTAGACGGCAATCAGGCCCGCGCGGCGTGCTCGCGGGTCACGAAGGCGATGCGCACGAGGTTGGTGGCGCCGGGCGTCCCGAAGGGCACGCCGGCCACCACGATGATGCGGTCGCCGATCTCGGCGAAGCGCTCGCGCACGGCGAACTTCGCGGCGCGGAAGGCCATGTCGTCCACGTCGCTGGCGTCGTTGGTGACGATGGGGTGGGTGCCCCAGGCCATGGCGAGGCGGCGCGCCGTCTCGCGCTTCGGGGTCAGCGCGATCACGGTGGCGTTGGGCCGCGCCCGCGACAGGCGCAGCGCCGTCGAGCCCGAATGCGTCCAGGCCATGATCGTGTCGAGGTCGAGGGACTCGACCATCTGGTGCGCGGACGCCGCGATGGCATCGGCCGCCGTGTGCTCCGGCTCCAGCCGCGCGGCGCGAATGATCGACCAGTAGAGCGCGTCGCGCTCCACCTGCTCGGCGATCCGGCTCATGGTCTCGATGGCCTCCACCGGGAAGGCGCCCGAGGCGCTCTCGGCGGAGAGCATCACGGCGTCAGCGCCCTCGTACACGGCGGTGGCGACGTCGGAGACCTCGGCGCGGGTCGGCACCGGGGCGGTGATCATCGATTCGAGCATCTGGGTGGCGACCACCACCGGCTTGCCGAGGCGGCGGGCACCGCGCACGATGCGCTTCTGCACGCCGGGAACCTGCTCCAGCGGCATCTCCACGCCGAGATCGCCGCGCGCGACCATCAGCCCGTCCGAGATCTCCATGATCTCGTCGAGCCGCGCCAGCGCCTGCGGCTTCTCGATCTTCGACATCACCAGGGCGCGCCCGGCGCAGACCTTCTTGACCTCGGCCACGTCCTCGGGGCGCTGCACGAAGGACACCGCGATCCAGTCGGCGCCGGCGTTGAGCCCGGCCTCCAGATCGGCGCGGTCCTTCTCCGTCATCGCCGGCAGCGGCACGATGGTGTGGGGCAGCGAGACGCCCTTGCGGTTCGAGATGCGGCCGCCGACCTCGACCCGGCAGGTGGCGCGGCCCGGCCCCACGTCGGTCACGGTCAGGCGCAGCTTGCCGTCGTCCACGAGCACGGAGTGGCCGGATTCCAGCGCCGAGAGGATCTCGGCATGGGGCAGGTAGACGCGATCGATCGTGCCCGGCTCGGGGTTGTCGTCGAAGGTGAAGGAGGCGCCCGGCACGAGCATCGCGGCGCCTTCCGCGAAGGCGCCGACGCGCAGCTTCGGACCCTGGAGATCGACGAGGATCGCGATCGGCCGCTTGGCCTCGCGCTCCACGGTGCGGATCACCTCGATCTTCTCGGGCAGCTTCTCGCGCGGGAGATGGCTCATGTTGAGGCGGAACACGTCCGCGCCCGCATGGAAGAGCTTGGAGATCATCTCCGGCGAATCGGATGCCGGCCCGAGGGTGGCGACGATCTTCGTGCGGCGGGAACGTTTCAAACCGGCCTCCGTCGGAGCTTCACCGGCGCCCGCCGGGCGACGGCGTGGCGAGCGGCTCTCTGGGCGAGGGGCCAGAAGCACCGGCAGCATGGCCGCGTCAAGGGAGGGGCGGGGAAGCTTTTCCTTTCCGCCGTGGTGAAATGAATTCACATCTCCCCGGACAGGACGGGAAGCGGGCAGCTCAGGGCGGGGGCGCCACCGGCTGGTTCGGGTCGGTGAGCTGGATCGTCCAGCTCTTCTGCTCGCCGGTATCGACCTCGAAGAAGCCGTTGCGGTCGTAGCCGCGCGCCAGGCAGTCCTCGACGCCGCGAATCGTGAACGCGGCATCCTTGGTGCACATCAGCGAGCGCCCGCTCCACTCGCCGCCGCGCGTGTAGTCCACGGCGAAGACGTAGTAGAACCGGCCCGCCAGAGCGCCCTTGAGCAGGGTCTCGCAGGCCTTCGGCGTCAGGTCCCACCAGCCCTCCGTGACCCACCCTTGAGGATCGCGGTAGCCCAGCGCGATGCCGACCTTGCTCGGCGTCAGGTTGCACAGGCGCAGGTCCGCGCGGGCGGGGGTGGCGCACGCGATCAGGGAGACGGCGACGAGCGCCGCGCGTATCCCTCCCCCCTTCGCGGGGGAGGGGAGAGGCGCGGCGGATGCGGACACGCCCTCAGCCGACGAGGATGATGCGGCAATCGTTGACATTGGTGCGGGTGGGGCCGGGCTTCACGAGGTCGCCGACGCTGTCGAAGAAGCGCGTCGAATCGTTGTCGGCCAGCATCGCGGCCGGATCGAGGCCGGCGGCGCGGGCGCGTTCCAGGGTCGTCGGGTCGATCAGGCCGCCGGCGGGATCGGTGGCCTCGCCCCGGCCGCCGTCGGTGCCGTCGGTATCGGCGGAGACGGCCGAGATGCCGGGCGCGCCGTCGAGCGCGATGGCGAGCGCGAGCGCGTATTCCTGGTTCGGACCGCCGGTGCCCTCGCCGACGATGGTGACGGTGAGTTCGCCCCCCGAGATCAGCGCGACCTTGCGGCCGGCGGCCTTCGCGGCGCGCGCCAGCACCGCGTGTTCGGCGGCGACGGCGCGGGCCTCGCCCTCGAGATCGGAGCCGAGCATCTCGACCTCGTAGCCGGCGGCCTTCGCGGCGGCGGACGCCGCCTCGAGCGCGTCGACGGGCCGCGCGATGATGCGGTACTCGGCCCGCGCGAAGGCCGCGTCGCCCGCCTTCGGGGTCTCGTTCGCCGGATCGTTCAGGAGCCGCACCGCCGCCTCGGGCAGCGGGATGCCGCGCCGCTCGCAGATCTCGCGGGCCTGGGCCAGGGTCGAGGGGTCGGGCACGGTCGGGCCGGAGGCGATCACGGCGGGATCGTCGAAGGGCACGTCGGAGATGGCGAGCGTCAGGATCGAGCGCGCGTTCCGCGCGGCCACCGCCAGCCGGCCGCCCTTGATGCGCGAGAGATGCTTGCGCACGGTGTTGATCTCGCCGATCGGCGCGCCCGAGCGCAGCAGCGCCTTGGTGATCGCCTGCTTCTCGGAGAGCGTCAGATCGCCTGCGGGCGCGATCCAGTTGGCCGAGCCGCCCCCCGAGAGCAGCACCAGCACCTCGTCGTCGGGGCCGGCCTGGGAGGCGATCTTGAGAGCGTCCTTCGTCGCTTCGATGCCCGCGGCGTCGGGCACGGGATGACCGGCCTCGACCATGCGGATCAGAGGCGCGTCCTCGCCGTAGCCGTGCCGGGCCACCGCCAGGCCGACGATGCGGTCGGCCCCGAGGCCGTGCTGCTCGCGATAGAATTTGCTCGCCACGGCGGCCATGCTGCCCCCCGCCTTGCCGGCGCCGAGGATGACGAGGCGGCCGGGGGAGGGCGGCGGCAGATGCGCGGGCAGGCACTTCACCGGGTGCGCCGCCGCGATCGCCGCGTCGAGGAACTCGGCGAGGAGGCGGCGCTGCGTCTGCACGGCGGGATCGGAGGCGGTCATGCGTTTCCTCGTCGAGTCGAACTCTTGTCCGTCGTGCGTCCTCGCCCTCGCGCCCGCATCGTGCGAGGGGAGGGCGACGGGCCGGGTTTGTTGCCGTGAGCGCACGATCCTTGATACGTGCTCTGCCCGAGCCCCGCCGCGACGGCAAGATTTCCGACGCCAAGATTCGGCACCCGAGCATTGGATCGACCAAGCCCCGTGAGCGAGACGCAGAGCGCCGCCCCCCCGCCGCCCCATCCCGTCGAGACCCTTCCCGGCGATCCGCGATGCGGGCTGGTGCTGGTCTGCGACCACGCCTCGAACCACGTCCCCGACGATCTCGGCCGCCTCGGCGTGCCCGAGCGCGAATTCGCCCGCCATATCGCCTACGACATCGGCGCGGCCGGGGTGACGCGGCGGCTGGCGGAGGCGCTCGGCGCGCCGGCGATCCTGACGCGGTTCTCGCGCCTCATCATCGATCCGAACCGCGGACGCGACGACCCGACCCTGGTGATGCGCCTCTCGGACGGCGCCGTGGTGCCCGGCAACGCCCGCATCGGCGCGGACGGCGTCGCCGAGCGCATCCGGCGCTTCTACGATCCCTTCGACCGGGCCATCGACGCGGCGGTGGGCGAGGGGCAGGCGGCGGGCTTCGCCCCCGCCATCGTGACGATCCACAGCTTCACACCGTTCTGGCGGGGCGTCGCCCGGCCCTGGCAGGTCGGCATCCTCTACGACCGCGACGACCGCTTGAGCGTGCCGATGATCGCCGGGCTGGAGGCCGATCCGGCCGGGCTGACGGTCGGCGACAACGAGCCCTATGGCGGGGGCCTGCCGGGCGACACGATCGACCGCCACGCTACCGCGCGCGGGCTCCCCAACGCGCTGGTCGAGGTCCGCCAGGATCTCGTCGCGGCGGAGGAGGGGCAGGCGGAATGGGCCGCGCGCCTCGCCCGCGTTCTGCGCCCGCTGATGCGCAGACCTTCTTGAAATCCGCCGGCTTGATTCGCTTGACGCGCCGCCGACATCACGCGGACACCGAAAGAACGAGGACGCCATGAGCGAGATCGACGACGCCACCCGCACCGAACTGGAGGCCGCCGTCTTCCGCCGGCTCGCGGCGCATCTGCGCAAGCGCAGCGACGTGCAGAACATCGACCTGATGAATCTGGCCGGCTTCTGCCGCAACTGCCTGTCGAACTGGCTGAAGGATGCCGCCGACGAAAAGGGCGTCGCGCTGACCAAGGACGAGAGCCGCGAGGCCGTGTACGGGATGCCCTATGCCGAGTGGAAGGCGAAGCATCAGCCCGAGGCCAGCCCCGAGCAGCAGGCCGCCTTCGCCAAGGCGCAGCAGACGCCGCACTGATCCCGGACCGCTCACCTCCGGGTAAGGTTGACCGATTACGACACCGCCGAGGGCGCCGCGCGCGAGCGGCGCCGACAAGACAGGACCGACGACATGGCAGCCCCAGCCTCCACGGGAGTGGATCCCTCTTCCGTCGCAGCCGACCAGCTCAAGAGCATCATCGAGCGCATCGAGCGGCTCGAGGAGGAGAAGGCCGGCATCGCGGGCGACATCAAGGACGTCTACGCCGAGGCCAAAGCCAACGGTTTCGACGTGAAGGTGCTGCGCAAGATCGTCTCCATGCGCAAGCGCGACCATTCGGAGCGCGAGGAGGAGGAGGCGATCCTCGAGCTCTACTTGCAGGCCCTCGGCATGGCGTAGGCCATGGCGTAGACGCCCGCCTCAGCCCTCCGGGTGCGGACCCTCGCCGTCGGCACGGGCGGCGTCGCGCCAGATCCGCACGAGACGATCGAACTCGGCCAGATCCTTCGGCGGCAGGCTGCCGAGGGTGCGCGCCACGTAGGCGCTCTGCGCGGCGATGCCGGCAGCGGCGAGCCGTTCGCCCTCCGGGGTGAGATGCAGCGCGTGGGAGCGCCGGTCGCCGGGGATGGCGCGGCGCTCCACGAGCCCCGCCTCCACCAGCCGGTCGATCAGCCCCGAGACATTGCCCTTGGTGACATAGAGCCGCGCCGCGAGGTCCTGCTGGGTCAGCCCCTCGCTCTCCGTCAGCGTCGAGAGGACGTCGAATTGCGGGATCGAGAGGCCGAGACGGCGCAGCTCCACACCCACCGCGTTCGAGACCCGGCGGTGCAGGCGGATGAACCGGAACCAGACCCGCATCGGGTCGACCGGGCTCGATTGAGGCTCGACGGCTTGGAGACGCGACATATCGGATGCAGCCTATAGCAGGCCCCGGCGGCTTGCGGCAGCGGGGTCGGCGCGATCCCCACCTGTCCATTGGTGCGGGGCACGGCGCCGGGTAGCGCCGTCCCGCGCCGGCCGGTACATCTGGGCGCCCGTCCGCCAAGCCTCACCCCCGAAGCCCCGTCATGCGCCGCCTGCTCGCCGAGGAACCCGTGACCCGCGCCGGCCCGCTGGCGCGGCGGGTGGCGTTCTTCTCGGTGATCGCCAGCCTGATCGCGCTGATGCTGGTGCGCGATCCGCGCGCGGACGGCCCGGCCGCCCTGGCGGCCCTCGCCGCCGGGCTGGCGACGGCGCTCCTCGCGATCCTGCTCGCGGGCTTCGCCTTCGTGCGGGTCTGGCGGGAGGGCGCGCGGGGGCTCGGCGCGGCGCTGGGCGGATTGCTGGTGGCGGGCCTGGTCCTCGCCTATCCGGCCTATGCGGGCTTGCGGGGCCTGCGCCTGCCGGCCATCGCCGACGTCAGCACCGACACCGAGAATCCGCCAGCCTTCTCGCGCTCGCGCCTCGCCTTCGCCGCCCGCGACGGGCGCTACCCCCCCGATCCCGGCCCGCAGGCCCGCGAGCGCCAACGCGCCGCCTATCCGCAGATCGCGCCGCTGAGCCTCGACATCGACGCGAACGAGGCCTTCGACATCGCCCGCAAGGCGGCGGTGAACCGCAAGTGGCAGATCGTCGAGGCGATCCGGCCCGGCGGCCGCATCGGCAACGGACGCATCGACGCGGTGGCGCGCGGGCTCGTCCTCAACCGCCCCGACGACGTCACCGTGCGGGTGCGCCCGCGCGCGGACGGCGCCCGCATCGACGTGCGCTCCGCCTCGCGCATCGGCAGCCGCGACTTCGGCGGCAACGCCGACCGCATCCGCGCCTATCTCGACGAGGTGGCCAACCTCGCGCTCGCGGTGAAGTAACGGAATGCGTTAGGGTTTTTGGGTAATGCGTTCGGCCGAAAGCGTCGCCCTCCCCCCCTCTGCGGGGGAGGGTGGCCCTCGCGTCAGCGAGGGTCGGGAGAGGGGAGCGCGCGCTATCCGGCACTGTCGCTCCCCTCACCCGACCCGCTTCGCGGGCCACCCTCTCCCGCAGGGGGGAGAGGGGAGCCGGACGGGGCCGAACGCGGCGCCCGGAATGAGATCAAGCGGCCGGGCGGTAGCGGGTGTCGAGCCGCGCCGGCCCGTCTGACAGCACGATGCCGCGCTCCACGAGATCCTCGAGATGCGCGAAGACCGACAGCGCCGCCGCGCCGCGCAGCGCCGGGTTGAGGCCCTGATAGATCGCGCCGACGATGCCGCGGATGTCGCCGTCCCCCGCCTCGACCCGCGCCAGGATCGCCGCCTCGCGCTGGCGCCGATGGGCCGCCAGCGCCCGCACGAAGCGGCGCGGATCGCGCACCGGGCCGCCATGGCCGGGCCAGTAGACGGTCTCGGTGCGGTCGCGGAGCTTGTCGAGGGAGGCCATGTAGGCCCGCATCGAGCCGTCCGGCGGCGCCACGATGCTGGTGGACCACGCCATGACGTGATCGCCTGAAAAGAGCGCCTGCGCCTCCGGCAGGGCGAAGGCGAGGTGGTTCATGGTGTGGCCGGGCGTCTCCACGGCGCGCAGGGTCCAGCCGGGCCCCGAGACCTCGTCGCCCTCGCGCAGCTCGCGGTCGGGACGGTGGTCCCGGTCGGCGCTGGCGTCGAGGAGCGGGAGCTCGCCCGATGACGGCGGCCGCGCCGCCCGGTGGGGACCGCAGCCGAGGATCGGCGCGCCGGTCAGCGCCTTCAGCAGGCGCGCGCCGGGGGAATGGTCGCGGTGGGTATGCGTGACGAGGATCGCCTCGACGGTCTCGCCGGCGAGATCGCCGAGCAGCGCCTCCACATGCGCGGGATCGTCCGGCCCCGGATCGATCACCGCGACGCGGCCCCGCCCGACCACATAGGTGCAGGTGCCGGTGGCGGTGAAGGGGCCGCCATTGCCGGCGACGCGCCGGCGGATCAGGGGAGCGAGGATTTCCATGCGGCCGGTGCCGGCGGTCGGCGCCTCGAAGGCCGGCTCGGGCTCCGCGCCGGCGGGTCTGTCGGTCATGGTGTCGGGCCCCGTGTCAGCCCGGCGGCCCTACGCCATCGGGAGGCCCGGCACAACGCAAGCGCTGGTTCAGCGGCTGAAGGGCGAGGGCGTCACCACCCGCACGGAGGCGAACACCGCCGGCCTGCCCGCCCTGGGGGCATGCTCGAACCCCGTGCCGGCGGAGGCGACCTGGATGACGCGCTCGCGATCCGCCAGGCGCATGGCGCGGCGGAAGGCGCGCGCCTGCTCGTCGCGGCGCAGCGCTCCGACCCGCGCCTCGATCTGGCGGCTGCGGTTCCGCGAGAGCCCCCGCGCGCTGCGGAAATCCTGCACGGCGACGCCGTCCCGGCCGATGCGCGTCACCACGTCGGCGCTGTCGGCGGTTGCGACCACATCGCCCGTCCGCAGCGTCAGGTCGCGCGCGAGCGAGAGCGGCGCCGCGCCCACCACCGGCTGGCAGGAGCAGTTCTCCACCTTCCGCTCGCGGTAGACATTGGCCAGCGCCGAGGCGCGATACGGCATGCCGGTGAGGCCCACGGCCCGGTCGAGCTCGGTCTCGCCGGGGGCGAGGGTGAGGAGCCGCGTCTCGTTGCCGGGGCAGGCAGCGGCGCAGGCCGATTCGTGCACCGGGATATCCGCCTTCGAGGCGAGGTTGCCGAGGGGGAACAGGAAGCCGTCGCAAAGGCGCATGCAGACGGTGCGCGAGCCGGCCAGAACACCGGAAGAGGCGCCGCCGACCTGACGATGGCGCATCACGCCCTCGCCGCGCAGGGCGCCGAGGCGGCGCGCCCGCTGGAGCAGCGGCCGGTGGCCCAGGCGACGCGCATCGGGCAGGCTCGAATACCGTCGGGGTTTCGCCGCCTCGACCCGTTGCATGGGCTCCACCTGCGCCTGGGGCCGCTGGCCGCCGAAGAGCGCCTCGAAGAAGCCGGCGAGCCCCTGCCGCTCGGAGGCATGGACCAGGGACGTACCGATGGTGACGCTGCCGAGGCCGAGGATCAGCCCGGCGAGCGCCGTGCCGAGCATCTGCCGGCGCGTGCCGCCCGAGGCCGCGAACCGGCGCCACCGTCCCAAGAGCGTCATGCTGTCTCCGACGACCGTGTCCGACGACGGCGCGCGGGACGGACTGGCTCGTCCGGCCATGCCGCGCACCCGGACCGTGGCCGGACTTAAGCCGCGCCTCCGTCCAACGACAACAGCGGAAGACCACCGATGCCGAGGATATCCTTCTGAAAACACGAGCTTCGTAAGGCGCTTCGCGCGTGGAGCGTCGGAGCAACGCTGCCGCGGAGAGGCCCGCGCAAGTCTGTGCGGACGCCGGCAGGGGTCAGCGTCGGTTTCCGTCGCGGGAGCGGGACTTCACGCGCACCGGGACGAGCCGAGGCTGCGGGACCGGCATCACCACGTCGATCAAGCGCGTCGCCGCCTCCAGCACACCCTGGACGGCATCGGCAATTCGGCTGGTCATCGATCGCGCGGACACGGCCATCGGGGTCTCGCCTTTCGGGTTTCGCTTCATCCTCGTCCAGAATGGACCGACAGCGCAACGCACCTCGTGAGGCTTGCGTTCCGGCGCCTGCGTCCAAGATGGCGATGCGACGGGCGCTCGTGAAGGGGGCGTCTCCCGCGACGCGCCCGCGCAGCACCAAGGAGGGGGGCGGAACCTCGACAGAAAGCCGCGCGAGACGCCGCCTCCCTGCGGAAGACCTGATGCGCGAGAGGTGCTGCAAGAACTGCGCGAAGACTTTCGACCACGCGGAACCGGGACGAAGACTTGGCGTTATCGTGTCCAGGAGGCCGCGGCTGAGACCGCGCCAGTTGATCGGAAGGACCACGCAAATGCTCGGTTGGGCCGTAACGTTCCTCGTCGTCGCCCTCGTCGCCGCCCTGCTCGGCTTCGGCGGCATCGCCGGCACCGCGATGGAAGCCGCGAAGCTCGTCTTCTTCGTCGCGATCGTCCTGTTCGCCATCTCGGCCGTCATGGGCCTGATGCGCGGCCGCTCGCCGACGCTCTGACGACACCATGAAGAACGCCCGCCGCACGGAGCGGCGGGCGCGCAACCGGATCGGCCGCCCGATCGGGAACACGGTTTTCGCAAGCACGAAGGGCGAGAGCCGATCACGGCTCGATCGCATCCGTCGTAAATCGCAAGCTCTTCGCTCGAATTGATTTTTCAGGACCGTCCAAGGCGGATCACGTCTACGAGCGGTCCGCAGAGTCGAGCTTCTCGATGAGCTCCCGGAAACGGTCCGGCACCGGCTGCTGAACCAGCCCTTCGTACATCGCCCTGAGATGCGTGCCGATGCGCCGCTGGGTCTGCTCGGTCAGGCCGCGCCGTTCGTCACTCTCCGCCTGAGCCGCCTCTCGCACCGCCTGGGCCATGTCATCTCCGCCGCGCGCGGAAGCGCCCGAACCATCGGGCTTGTACTCGTCTCGCATTCAAGCAATCCCCTCGGCGCGGGCCGTATCGCGGTGCGGCCGCGATTGTTTTGCCGCTCGACATGGTCCATGGCTCCCCCTTGAACGCCGCCGGTCGCCAACGGTTCCGCATGGCCGGAACGGAGTCGCCGCACCGGCGTTAGGGCGGAAGCAACAAGAGCCTCAGGCATCAGGGGATCGAATGTCGACATCGCAACTCGTCGTCCAGCACCTGCCCTATCTGCGCCGCTATGCCCGCGCGCTCACAGGCAGCCAAGTCGCCGGCGACGCCTACGTGGCCGCGACGCTGGAGACGCTGGTCAACGAGCCCGACACGCTCGGCCGCAGCGCCAACGTCAAGGCCGACCTGTTCCGCGTCTTCACCCGCATCTGGAACTCGCTCTCGGTGAACGGGCAGAGTGATGCGGTGCAGCGCGACCTGCCGGCCGAGGTCCGGCTCGGCCAGATCACGCCGCTGCCGCGCCAGGCGTTCCTGCTGTCCTGCCTCGAGGGCTTCTCCGAGGAGGACGCGGCCATCATTCTCGACGTCGACGTCTCCGAGGTGCGCGACCTCGTGGACGAAGCCGGCCGCGAGCTCGCCGCCGACATGGCCACCGACATCCTCATCATCGAGGACGAGCCCCTGATCGCCATGGATCTGGAGGCCCTGGTCGAGGGCCTGGGGCACAACGTCATCGGCGTCGCGCGGACCCGTACCGAGGCGGTGAAGCTCGCCTCCGAGAGCCGCCGCCCCGGCCTCATCCTCGCCGATATCCAGCTCGCGGACGGCTCCTCCGGCCTCGACGCGGTGAACGACCTCCTCAAGACCTTCGAGGTGCCGGTGATCTTCATCACCGCCTATCCCGAGCGCTTCCTCACCGGCGAGCGGCCGGAACCGGCCTTCCTCATCGCGAAACCCTTCCAGCCGGCCAACGTGTCGGCGGTGATCAGCCAGGCGCTGTTCTTCCAGCAGACCGCCCGCCGCCGGGACGCGAAGACCGCCTGAGGCGGCCCGGCACCCCATCCCGATCCCGAGGGCCTCTCCCCGAGGCCCCCCCCGGAACGACGAAAAGGCCCCGGTTCGCGCCGGGGCCTTTTCGCTGTCGGGGGCCTTGCGAACGAAAAAACGGGCCGGACGCGAGGTCCAGCCCGTCGGGAAGGTTCCGGCCGATGCACAAGGGGAATGCGGGGAGGACCAGGTGGCCGGGTCCTTCGATAACGGTCGCCGGCGGGCGGGGTTCCTCCGGGCGCCGATCCGGCCGATCTTTTTCACCATGCGTGTTCATCACGCCACAGCGCACCCTGTGGACGGCGGTGTGCAAAAGCGCACGGACGGCTTGAGGGAGAGCCCGAATACTGTTTTGAACCAAAGCGGGACAGTTGTGGAACCAACGTCGCGACGACGCGTTCTTCGGAGGTCCTGTCAAGCTCTCCCATGGAGATCATCGCGATGTTTCGGTCTCGCTTCCTTCTGAGCGTGAGTGGGCCCGCCGCGATCGTGGCCCTCCTGGTGCAGCCGATGGTGCGCCAGACGGCCGATGCCTGGGCCGGCTCGCCGGCCGTCGCGACGATGATCCCGGCTCCCGCTCCGCTCCCCGGCATGCGTCCGGTCAGCCTCGCGATCAGCCCCATCCATGTCGCGCATGCCACCCGCATCGGTGAACGCCGGGCTCCCGAGACGGCGCAGCAGACGGACGAGAAGGCGCAACTCTCGATCAAGCCTCGCCGCAGCGTCCGCGAGGGCTGCGAGACCGCCGTCAGCAGTCTCGCCGGCCCCGAAGCGCGCCGGATGGTGCCAGGCCGCTGCATCGCCTGACCGACGAAGCACGGCAGGTTTTTTTTGAAAGCCGCACCCGCTCGGGCGCGGCTTTTTCCGTGTTCGCAGCCACAAGCTGTCTCGGGCCAACAAAAAATCCCCGCCTGAATGGACGGGGATCTTTCGGCGCCTGCATGGGCGCCCGGCCGATGCCGGACGCCGCAGAATGACGATTACTCGGCACCGCCGCGGCCCGTGCCCGTCGACTGACCGCCCTTGCGGCCGGCGGACGAGGCGAGCTCCCGGTCCTGGGAGAAGGAACGCTTCTCGGCCGGGACGCTGCGACCGCCCTTGCTGGCGATCTCGCGCTGGCGCTCGAGGTCCATGGACGCGAACCCACGCTTCGAAGTCGAATTTCCTGATGCCATCGACGCCTCCTCGGCTTTCTATTTCAGTGGGGACAACCTTCGCCGCCACGCAATGGTTCCTGTGTCTTTATAGCATCATGCAAGCGAAAATCGGAAGCGGGTGTGGATCGATATGCGCACCGGATGTGGGCCGCCGCACATCGAAGCCGCGCCATGGCGGAAAATCCCTGCCGCCCCGAGCGGATCCGGGAGCACCGAGACGAGCCGCGCGGGGCGGATACTGCGGACGGGGTGGACATGGCGCGCGCAACCCGCATGGATGCGCGGGCAGGCGGGCATCCGCCCGGACAGGACGCGGAGCCCCGTCATGACCCTCGACACCGAGGTCTCGTCCCTCAGGCAGGTGCCCCTCTTCCGCGAGGTCGAGCCGTCGCGGCTGAAACTCCTGGCCTTCACCAGCGAGCGGGTCCATTTCGAGCCCGGCCAGCGCCTCTTCGCGCAAGGGGACGAGGCGGATGCCGCCTATCTCATCCTCGAAGGGGGCGCCGCCGTCTCCATCGAAGGCCCGCAGGGGCCGTTCCGGCTGGCGCTGCTCGGCACCAACGCCCTCGTCGGCGAGATGGGCATCCTCGCCGACCAGCCGCGCTCCGCCACGGTGACGGCGGAGGGCGCGACGGTGGCTTTGCGGATCGACCGCGACGTCTTCCTCGAACTGCTGGCCCAGTTCCCGAAGCTCGGCATCGCCGTCATGCGCGAGCTGGCGCTGCGCCTCGAACAGTCGAACCAGGCCCTCGCCCGCAGCCGGGCCTGAGCGCTCACTCCGAGGCGTAGGTGATGAATTCGAGCAGCGATCCGTCGGGATCGCGGAAATAGACGCTGGTGCCCTTGCCGGCGGCGCCGTTGCGCGTCACCGGCCCGAGTTCCACCGGCACCCCATGCGCGGCGAGATGCGCCATCGCCTCCTCGACGGTGCCGGACCAGCGGAAGCAGAGGTCGCTGCCGCCGGGCATCACCGGAAGGCCGGCACGCGGCTCGCCGATCTGTCCGGGGCCGTGCACGTTGAGCTGCACGCCGCCGAAGCGGAACACGAACCCCTTCTTGAACGGCACCACCTCGGCGCCGACCACGGCACCGTAGAAGGCCGCCGCCCGCTCCCAGTCGGAGACGTGGATGACGCAATGGTCGAGATGGATCGCCGGTCGCAGGACGGGAGCGCCCGGCGCGAGCTGATCGGTCGTCTCGGTGAGCGTATCGGCCATGATGCCCTCGGCGGTCCTGGGTCTGGCCGATGGAAACTAGGGCTTTTCCGTGGAGAAGGCAGCGGGCCGAAGCATCGTGGCTGCGGCCCAAAGGTGACACCCTCCCTCCGGCGCAGCGGTTACACAGGAGACATGCGAGAGACACATTCCGAGAGCGCGCCGATGCAGGATCCCCGCATGCCGACCTTCCGGGCCAATGCCGCGACGGGACTGCGCCGGATCGCGCTGGCGGCCATGCTGATCGCGCCGCTCGCGGCCTGCCAGCAGCGCGGCCCGGTCAACGTCGCGGCGGCGGACGACGAATCGGCCTGGTACATCGGCACCATGCCGGACAAGCCCCACGACGTGCCCCTGGTCGACACCTCCCGGCTCGACCCGAAATACCGCCGCCAGGTGGTGAGCTACACCGGCCCCGAGAAGCCCGGCACCATCGTCGTCGACATCGACAAGCGCCAGCTCGCCCTCGTCCAGAACGACGGCACGGCCCGCCAATACGGCGTCGGCGTGGGCAAGCTCGGCTTCTCCTGGAAGGGCGAGGCGCGGGTCGGCCGCAAGGGCGTCTGGCCGGACTGGAGCCCGACCACCACCATGGTCTCGCTGCATCCCGACCTGCCGCGCACCCGCAAGGGCGGCGTCGACAATCCGCTCGGGGCCCGCGCGCTGTATCTCTACCAGGGCAACCGCGACATCCTCTTCCGCATCCACGGCACCAACGAGCCCTGGAGCATCGGCGAGCAGATGTCGTCGGGCTGCGTGCGCATGCTCAACGAGGACATCGTCGACCTCTACGAGCGCGTGCCGGTGGGCGCCACGGTGCTGATCAAGCGCAACGGCAAGTACCGGGTGTGAGCGATGCCGAGCGGTTTCCTGCGTCGATACATCGGCAAGCTCATCGGGAAAGCCGCCACCGGACAGCCCGCCGGACCGGAACCCGCCGGACCGGCAGACGCGATTGAGCCGGGACCGGAACCGGTCCAGCCCGCCCCGGCTCCTCCCGCGCCGCGCGACCGGCGCCCGGCCCCCGAACGCTTCCGATGCCCGACGGAGTTGCAGGCGGCGGGGCTCGATCGCGGCCGCATCGCCACGATCGGCCCCTGCTTCGCGATCAACTGGGCCCACGCGCCCTACCTGGACGAAGCGGGCCTGAACGCCGAGATCGACTTCGTCCTGTTCGGGAACCTCGCCCCGCTGCCGGAAGAGCCGCCCGCGGCGGCGGCGGACTACAAATTCCAGGTCGTTCAGCTCCAGTTGCGGCATGCCATCCGCGATCTGGAGTATTTTTTTCTCGAATACGACGATGTCGCGGAATACGAGCGGATTTTCGTTCAGGCTAAGGAGATCGTCGGCATCCAGCTCGACATCGTCCTGGCCTGGAACACCAAGTATAAGATGCTCACATTCGTGATGGGATTTCTGGTTCCGCAGCAGAATCCCTATGGGCGCCTCATGCCGCGCAACGACCTGCGGAACATGGTCTATTTCATCGAGCAACTCAACGCCTACATCGTCGAGCGCATCGCGTCGATCGAGAACGTTTATTATCTCGACATCGACCAGATCGCGTCGTCCATCGGCAAGCAATACGTTCAGGACGATTCGCTCCTTCAATTGAACCAGGGGTTCACGCTCCCCGACGAGGATCGCGAGGTCGATGGCGGGCGGCTCGAACCCGCCGGCTCGCCGAACGAATCCTTCTCGAACAGGACGGCCGAATTTTCCCGTGCGATCTGGTTCGAGCTCGCCGCATCCTATCGCTCGATCATGGGCCTCGACGCGATCAAGGCCGTCGTCATCGACCTCGACGATACGCTCTGGCGGGGCGTCCTCGCCGAATACGACAGGGTTCCCGACAACCACGGCGAAGGGTGGCCGACCGGCTTCATGGAAGCGCTCCTCTACGCGAAGAAGCGCGGCATCCTCCTGGCGATATCGAGCAAGAACGAAGCGTCCCGCATCGCGGAACTCTGGCCCGCGGCGACCGGGAACCACATCCGCCTGGAGGATTTTGCCTCCGTCAAGATCAACTGGAACCCCAAGATCGACAACATCCGGGAGATCATTCAGGAGTTCAATATCCTTCCCAAGAACGTGCTCTTCATCGACGACAACCCCGTCGAGCGCGCATCCGTCACCGAGGCGATCCCCGGCATTCGCGTGCTGGGAAGGGATCTGTACCATCTCCGGCGCACGCTGCTCTGGGCGCCGGAGATGCAGTCGGCCCATATCAGCCGGGAATCAACGAACCGCACGAGCATGATCCGGGCCCAGATCAAGCGCGAGGAGGAGCGTTCGACATTCTCGCGCGAGGATTTTCTAGCCAATCTCGGCCTTCGCGTGAGGCTGACCTCCATCGCGCGGAGCGACGACGGCCTCTTCAAGCGCGCCTTCGAACTGCTGAACAAGACCAACCAGTTCAACACCACCGGGAAGCGCTGGTCGCTCGAGGAGATGACCCGCTACCTCGATGCGGGCGGCCGCATGGAGGCCTTCAGCGTCCGCGACAAATACACAGATTACGGTTTGGTCGGGACCCTGCTGATCCGCGACGACGCGATCACGCAGATGGCGATGAGCTGCCGCGTCGTCGGCCTCGATGTCGAGATCGCGGTTCTCCATCAACTGGCCAATCTCGCTTTGGCCGATGGGCGGCCCGTGCTCACGGCCGATTTCGTCGACACGCCGGCCAACCTGCCCTGCCGGACGATGTACCCCCGCGCGGGCTTCGAGAGCGCCGAGCGGGGAGGCTACGAGAAAGCCCTCGCCGCCGCCTCGGCGATCCCCTCGCACATCGCCATGACGGCGGACCGGTAGGACGCCTCGGCGGAAAGGCCGAAGACCCGCTTTCCGCCGGGGGCGCTCCGTCCGCCTCCCGTTACGCCGATCGTCATGAGCCGGCTCATGGCGCGACACCGCTTGGCCTCGGCGTGGTCCGCGCCCTATCCTGAGCGGCGGCCGCCCGCGCGTGACAGCAGGTTCGAACCGTCAATGCCCGTCTCCGACGGGTCGGCGGCGTTCATCTTGCGTTGCGACAGGGGATGGTCCAACCCGCCGCGAGGCGGCTAGGCTGCCGATCATTTGCGGAACGGACGAGCGACATGGCGACCGACAGCGCGACGAAGTGGGTCTATTCCTTCGGCGACGGAAAGGCCGAGGGCCGTTCGTCCATGCGCGACCTGCTCGGCGGCAAGGGCGCGAACCTCGCCGAGATGTGCAATCTCGGCCTGCCGGTGCCGCCCGGCTTCACCATCACCACCGAGGTCTGCACGGCCTATTACGAGAACGGCAAGTCCTACCCGCCGGGTCTGCGCGAGCAGGTGGCCGAGGCGCTGACGGCGGTCGGCGCGCTCACCGGCAAGGCGTTCGGCGACGCGGGGAACCCGCTCCTCGTCTCGGTGCGCTCGGGCGCCCGCGCCTCGATGCCCGGCATGATGGACACGGTGCTGAATCTCGGCCTCAACGACGAGACCGTCGAGGCGCTCGCCGCCAGCTCGGGCGACCCGCGCTTCGCCTACGATTCCTATCGCCGCTTCATCACCATGTACTCGAACGTGGTGCTCGGCGTGGAGCACCACGCCTTCGAGGAGGCTCTGGAGCACTACAAGGACCGCAAGGGCGTCAGCCTCGACACGGAGCTCGGCGCCGAGGACTGGAAGACCCTCGTCGGCACCTACAAGAAGATCGTCCGCGACGAGCACGGGTCCGACTTCCCGCAGAAGCCCGAGGACCAGCTCTGGGGCGCCATCGGCGCCGTGTTCGATTCCTGGATGATCCCGCGCGCCAAGAAGTACCGCGAGCTGAACGCCATCCCCGAGAGCTGGGGCACGGCGGTCAACGTCCAGGCCATGGTGTTCGGCAACATGGGCGACACCTCGGCCACCGGCGTCGCCTTCACCCGCAACCCCTCCACCGGCGAGAGCGCGCTCTACGGCGAGTTCCTCATCAACGCGCAGGGCGAAGACGTGGTGGCGGGCATCCGCACCCCCCAGGACATCACCGAGAAGGCGCGCGTCGAGGCGAAGTCCGACAAGCCGTCCATGGAGACGGCGATGCCCGAGAGCTTCGCCGAGCTGACCCGGATCTACGGCATCCTCGAGAAGCACTACCGCGACATGCAGGACATGGAGTTCACCATCGAGAGCGGGAAGCTCTGGATGCTCCAGACCCGCTCCGGCAAGCGCACCGCCAAGGCCGCCCTCAGGATCGCGGTGGAACTGGCGGGCGAGGGGCTCATCACCCGCGAGGAGGCGGTCGGCCGCGTCGAGCCGGCGGCCCTCGACCAGCTCCTGCATCCGACCATCGATCCCAAGGCCGAGCGCAAGGTCATCGCCTCGGGGCTTCCGGCCTCGCCAGGCGCGGCCACGGGCGAGATCGTGTTCAACTCCGAGGCGGCGGAAGCGGCCAGGAAGGCCGGGCGCCCCTGTATCCTGGTGCGCATCGAGACGTCGCCTGAGGACATCCACGGCATGCATGCCTCCGAGGGCATCCTCACGACGCGCGGCGGCATGACCAGCCATGCGGCGGTGGTGGCGCGCGGCATGGGCAAGCCCTGCGTGTCGGGCGTCGGCTCGATCCGCATCGACTACAAGGCCGGGACGCTGTCGGTGGGCGCCGTCACCCTGAAGGCCGGCGACATGGTCACCATCGACGGCTCCACGGGCCAGGTGATGCAGGGCCGCGTCGAGATGGTGGCGCCGGAACTGTCGGGCGATTTCGCCACGCTGATGGAATGGGCCGACGGCGTGCGCACCATGAAGGTGCGCGCCAATGCCGACACCCCCACCGACGCCCGCGTCGCCCGCGAGTTCGGCGCCGAGGGCATCGGCCTGTGCCGCACCGAGCACATGTTCTTCGAGGGCGACCGCATCGTCGCGGTGCGCGAGATGATCCTCTCCGACGACGCGGAAGGGCGCCGCGCGGCGCTCGCCAAGATCCTGCCCTACCAGCGCCAGGACTTCCTGGCGCTGTTCACGATCATGTCGGGCCTGCCCGTCACCATCCGCCTGCTCGACCCGCCGCTGCACGAGTTCCTGCCCCACACGGATGCCGAGGTGACCGAGGTCGCCTCCAGCACCGGCGTGTCCGAGGACAAGCTGCGCCACCGCATGCGCGAGCTCTCCGAGTTCAACCCGATGCTGGGCTTCCGCGGCTGCCGCCTCGCCATCGCCTTCCCTGAGATCGCCGAGATGCAGGCGCGGGCCATCTTCGAGGCCGCCGTCGAGGCCGCCAAGAAGACCGGCTCCCCGGTGACGCCCGAGGTGATGGTGCCGCTGGTCTTCACCCAGGCCGAGTTCGACATCGTCAAGGCGCGCATCGATGCCATGGCGAAGGCAGTCTCCGATGAAACCGGCAGCAGCGTTGCCTATCAGGTAGGCACGATGATCGAATTGCCGCGCGCCGCCCTGAAGGCCGGCGAGATCGCGCGGACCGCCGAGTTCTTCTCCTTCGGCACCAACGACCTGACCCAGACGGCGCTGGGCATCTCCCGCGACGATGCCGGCACCTTCCTCGGCGCCTATACGCAGAAGGGCATCCTCGCCGCCGACCCCTTCGTGACCATCGACCAGGAGGGCGTCGGCGAGCTGGTGCGCATCGGCATCGAGCGCGGCCGGGCGGTGCGGCCGAATCTCAAGCTCGGCATCTGCGGCGAGCATGGCGGCGATCCGGCCTCGGTGCATTTCTGCCAGGAGGTCGGCCTCGACTACGTGTCCTGCTCGCCCTACCGCGTGCCGATCGCCCGTCTCGCCGCCGCCCAGGCCGCCCTCGCCGGAACCTCCGGCGGCGCGCACCAGTCGGAGGGCTGAGCCTCCCGCGTGTCGTCCGAGCCGCCGGATCGGCTCGGACGGGGCGGGATGAAGACGGTTGGCGAGGAAGGGCGCGGCGCCTCGCACGCTCCCAGGTCGCTGCCCTTCCGTCACTGTGCATGAAAATTCGCAGCCGCCGTTGAACCGCTGTCGCATCGGCACGTTAGGTGCTAGCGGAACTCTGCTGCGCGAGCTTGGCAGGGCGGCCCGCCTGGGCGCTTGTCACTCGTGGGAACGCCGGCCATGAACGACTCCGCACCATCCCCCCTCTATCTCGGCGAAAGCCCCGTGGCGGTCCCGCTGCCGCGGGCCGTGGAACGCGCCTATCTCTGGGCGATCGGGGGCCTGGGCGGTCTCGCCACGGCCCTGCTGCTGATGCTCGCCGTCGCCTATCAGAGCAGCGCCGAGGCCGAGCGGATCGCGGCCTCCACGGGCGGCAGCTATCTCGGCACCCTCGTCTCGGCGCTCGCCGCCGGACACGGACGCAAGCCGCTCTAAGCGCTATTCCCGATCGAGGACGGTGTCGGAGGCACGCCTATCGCGCGCCGGGCACCGGCCGCGTGGCCGATCCGGTGAACCGCGAGGTGGCGAGCTGGTCTCCGGGCGCGCGGACCGCGAACCGGCTCGCAACGGGTCCGGCCGGAGCGGACACCACCGCGTTCGGGGCGGCATCCGCGTTGGCGCGGGCGAGGGCGAGCTTGACGGGCGTGGCGGGCTTAGCCGCATCCGCCACGGCGACCGCGTCGAACAGGGCGCGCAGTTGCGTCTTCGCATCGGCGTCGGGCGGAACCAGCGCGGCCTTGCGCACCGGGCGCGGGAGCGCAGCCTCCACCGCGAGATTGGCCATGCCCGCCGGTCCGCTGCCGAGGGCGGCGAGCTGGACCGGGCGGGCCGGCGGCAGCGGCATCGCCAAAGCGGCCGCCACGGCGGCGAATTCCGAGGGGCGGCGCGGGGGCAGGGGGGCGGCGACGGACGCGATCGCGTCCGCCTCGGGCGCGGCGGCGCGGGGGGGCGCCTCGGCGGTGAGGAGTGCCCTGGCGTCGGGCTTCACCGCCTCGGGCGCCGCATAGGCCAGCGCGCGCTGGGTGCCGACGATGTCCTCGGGATCGGCGCTCGCCACGGCGACGACCGGCTGCTTGGCCTTGATCCGCGCGGCGGCCGGCGCGGGAGTGGGAGCCGGGGGCGTGCTGCTGCTGCCGCCGAAGAGCCCGGCGAAGAAGCCCCGGATGCTCGGGCCCTCGTCCTCGTCCGAGGCTTGCGCGTATTGCGTGACGCCGAGCACCGTGCCGCCGCGCGACAGGATCTCGGCGCGCGCCTCCTCGTAACGGGCGAGCGGCCGGTTGTCGGTGGGCAGGTGGACGGTCTTGCCGTCCGGGAAGAGGCTGGCGAGCTGGTCGTGGGTCATGCGCGGCCAGGCGCGGACCGAGCCGACATCGAGATGCACGAAGGGCGAGCCCGCGCGCGGATACCAGCCGACGCCGCCGCGCTGCATGCGCATGCCCACCGCGCGGATCTGGTCGATTGAGACGTCGGGCAGGTAGAAGTCCATCGCCTTGCCGAGCATGTGCTGGCTGAACTCGGCCACCGCCTTCGAGCGGCGGCGGAGCATGGCGTTGGTTCCGGGCGAGCGGTAGGCGGAGACGACGTTGATCGGCTCCGACGAGCCGACCTGGCGGTAGGCCTCCCACACGGTGTCGAACAGGCGCGGGTCCATCTTGATGGGCTCGTCGGTGCGCCAGTCGCGCAGGAGCCAGTTGAGCTGTTCCAGCGCCGCCCGGTCGTAGCGCCCGTCGCGCTTGAACGTGACCGTCAGGCTTTCCTTGGAATGGGTGTGGTAGATCGAGAGCGTGCGGGTATCGCCGTTGGCGGCGGCGTCCTGCGTGCCCGTGGCCCCGCCGACGAGGCTCGCGGCGACCGCGAAGACGGCCGCGGCAAGACCGCGGATCCGGTGGGCGCGCGGGCGGGCGGGGAAAGAATCGGCCGTTTCCGGCCCGTCGCGCAGCACCGCAGTCACGATCGCCCCACCCCCGTCCGGAACCCGCGCGCAGGGCGCGGCCTCATGGTGAACGCAAGGTTGCCGAAAACCGTGAACGCGCGGTTATCGGGTCCGTGCCTGGACACCGGTCGATCCGGAACGGCTAAGCCGCGACCATGGCGGAATCGTGCCCGCAAGTGCGCCGCCGCACGCGGGAGCGAGGCATCCGTGCATCGATCCACCGATTCCGGCGCGATTGCCGGCGTTGAGCCGGCCCGTCGCCTACCACCAGCCGTGCGTGCGGCCGGTCGATTCGGGGCGGGGGGTCATCAGGCCGGGCTCGCCGAAGACGTCGGCGGCGGCGCGCACCGGCCGCTGCGCGATCCGGCGGGGGGCGGGCGCCTGCGCGACCACGGGACGGCGAGGCTTGCGCGCGGGCTGGGCCGCCTCCGGCCGGGCCGCGACCACGCGCGGGGGCTCGGCCGGCCCGCGCACCATCGCAGGCTCCCCGCCGGAGAGGCCCAGCGCCGCGCGCATGCGGGCGTCGTAGCCGTAGATGTCGGGCAGGGTGCGGTAGCCGCCGAGATCGTCCACGTAGGCGGTGAAATAGGCAAGATGCACCGGCAGCTTCTGGCCGAGCTGGATCGTGCGCTCGCCCTTGCCGATGAGCTTCCTCAGCCTCTCGCTGGTCCAGGCGTCGGGCAGCACGGAATCGGCGAAGCGGAACGGGTCGTCCACGCGCACGCAGCCATGGCTCAGCGCGCGCTCCGAATGGGAGAACAGCGAGCGGTTCGGCGTGTCGTGCAGGTAGACGGCGTGCTGGTTGGGGAACATGAACTTGATGAAGCCGAGCGCGTTGCGCTCCCCCGGCGGCTGGCGCAGCGAGATGGTGCTGCCGTGCCGCACGACCTCGAAGCCGCCCGTGCGCCCCTGGGCCAGCATGGTCTTCAGGATCGAGGGCGGCACGTACCAGGACGGATTGACCACCGCGTATTCCATCATCCCCGAGAACAGCGGGGTCGGGGAATCGGGCTTGCCGACGATGACGCGGGTCTCGTCCTTGAGGACGCCGCCCCGGAAGATCCGCAGGCGGAACTCCGGCACGTTCACGAGCACATAGTCGCTGCCGAGCTCGGACGGCAGCCAGCGCCAGCGCTCCATGTTGACGAGGAGCGCAGCCTCGCTGGCGGTGCCGCCCATCCCCGCCGCGCCGCCGCGCGGGTCGGAGCCGGAAAGCGCCATCACCGTCTGGGCGTTGAGGTTGCCGCTCGGATGGATGCCGCGACCGCGCTGGAAATCGGCGACCGCCGCCGCGACGGAAGCGTCGTAGAGATCGGGCTCGCCCGGCGCCGCGTCGAGGGTGCCGGGGCTGCGGGCCTCCAGGCCGAAATGGGCGCGCAGCAGCGGCACGCGCCTGTCGCGCATGCCGGTCCGCAGGATGGGCCCCGGCGGCAGGCTCAGGGTCGAGGACGATCCGGGGGCGGGCGCCGGCACGGGGCCGCGCAGGGCGGCGAGCCGACCTTTCAGCGCGAGATAGCCGGCGGTCCGGGGGTTGTAGCGCTGGAGCACCTCGCCGGCTCGGTCGCCGGCAGCGGCCACCTGCGCCAGCACGGCGTCCGGCGCCGGCAGGTCGAGAACCGGGGTGATCAGCTTCGACAGGCTCGACGGGACGATGCGGCCGCCGCGCGCGTCGCGGGCATAGAGCGCCACCGCCGCCGAGAGCCTCACCTCCGCCTGCGCCGTCTCCGCCTCGCTCGAAGGCTGGCCGGGGGCGCCGAGCACCGGGACCGGATAGGCGGCGGGGCTGAGCCCGTCCTCCCCGGCCGCCGACAGGCGCGCGATCACGGACTTCGCCGCCGGCGTGAAGCGGCCGTCGACGATCCAGACCGGCTTGAAGGCGCCGAGCGCGTAGAACGCCTGCACGGACTCGCGGTCCTTGGTGCCGAAGCGCGGTAGCAGCGGCTGCGGTCCCGACAGGCGCGCGGCGATCGCCGCCGCGAGGGGATCGGCGGGCACGGGCGTAACGGCGGGCGCCGTCTCGGCCGAGGCGGGCTTGTCCGGGTCCGGTTTGACGACGTCGGATTTTGCCGGATCAGCCTTGGCCGAGTCCGGCTTGGCGGGGTCGGATTTGGCCGGGTCGGGCGTTGCCGAGGCGGGGCCGCCCGTCACCGCGTCGGGCTCGGCGGGCTTGGGCGTCTGCGCGGGGGAGGGCGCGTCGGGGCGGCCGGGCGCGAGCGCGGCATCCGGCCCGATGGCGGCCTCCCGGACGACCGCGCCGGGGGCTCCTCCGGCCGCCTGGGCGCGAACGAGGGTCGCCGAGGCGACCGAGCCTGCCAGCAGGGCTGCCAATGCGGCGGTGAGGGAGCGCGCGGCACCCATGTCGGACATCTCCCGGAAGCGCGACCGTCGAGCGGCCGACCGGTTCCTATGACTATCGTCTCAAGCACGACCGTTAGCAATCACGGCGCCCGTGCGGCGCCGCACATCGCCGGCGCTCAGGCCGCCGCCTCGTCGTCGCCCTCGAGGCCGAGATCCTTGAGCTTGCGATAGAGGGTGGATCGGCCGATTCCGAGGCGGCGGGACACCTCCGACATCCGGCCGCGATAGAACTGGAGCGCGAAGCGGATCACCTCCGCCTCCACCGATTCCATGGTCTTCATCTCGCCCGTGTCCTCGACCACCAGCGACATGGCGTGCGGATCGCGCACCTCGACGCGGACGATCTCGCGCACCGGCTCGGGCATGTCGGCCGACAGCAGCGGGCGGCTGGGAGCCGGCGGGATGCGCACGTCGAACCCCTCGACCTGCGCCGCGATCTGCGGGAACTCCGCCACCGTCAGTTCGTCGCCGTCGGCGAGCACCACGGCGCGGAAGAGAGCGTTCTCGAGCTGGCGCACGTTGCCGGGCCAGCCGTAGCGGGTGATGAGGCCCATGGCCTCCTGGCTGAGCCCGCGCACGCGCTTGCCTTCCTCGGCGGCGAAGCGCGCGCAGAACGAGCGGGCGAGCTCGGGGATGTCCTCGCGGCGCGCGCGCAGGGGCGGCAGCGTCATCGGGAAGACGTTGAGGCGGTAATAGAGGTCCTCGCGGAACTTGCCCTGCTTCACGAGATCGAGCAGCGAGCGGTTCGTCGCGGAGACGAGGCGGATGTCGACGCGCACGCTGCGTTTGGCGCCCACCGGATCGACCTCGCCCTCCTGGAGCGCGCGCAGGAGCTTCACCTGGGCGTCGAGGGGCAATTCGCCGATCTCGTCGAGGAAGAGCGTGCCGCCCGAGGCCTCGACGAACTTGCCGACATGCCGCTCGGTGGCGCCCGTGAACGCCCCCTTCTCGTGGCCGAACAGGGTCGATTCCACCAGGTTGTCGGGGATCGCGCCGCAATTGACCGTGACGAAGGACTTGCCGCGCCGCTCGCCCGAGCCCTGGATGGCGCGGGCCAGCACCTCCTTGCCGACGCCGGACTCGCCCTCGATCAGGACGGGAATGTTCGATTTCGCCGCGCGCTCGGCGAGCCGGATCACGCGCTCCATGTCGGGGCTGCGGGAGGACAGGTCCTTGAAGGTCAGCGCTCCGGTGGCCCGGCGGCGCATGCGGCGGACCTCCTCCTCCAGTTGGTCGACGCGCAGCGCGTTCTTGATCGAGACCTGGAGCCGCTCGGCGCCTGCGGGCTTGACCACGAAATCCACGGCGCCCGCGCGCATGGCGTTGACCACCGCGTCGATGGAACCGTTCGAGGTCTGCACGATCACCGGGGTGTCGATGCCGGCCTTTCGCATCTCGGCCAGCACGCCGAGCCCGTCGAGCCCGCCGGGCATCACCAGATCGAGCAGCATCACGTCGATGTCGTCGCCGGCACGCAGGGCCGCGAGGCCGTCGGCGCCGTTCTCGGCCAGCTTCGGCTCGAACCCGAAGCGGCGCACCATCGCCTCGGTGAGGCGGCGCTGGACCGGATCGTCGTCGACGATAAGGACCGTTGTCGACATCAGGGGGGACCCTCGATCGTTCGCGCGGGAGGCGCGCCGGCAGGTGTTTCGATTCGAGCCGCAGGGTCGCCGATATGCGTAAAGTCCCGCTTAACGACGATCGCGAACCCGACTGGACAGGAACACGATCGCGTTCGCGCGACCGCGCCGCCGGTTGATCGCGAGCCCCGCGCGCTCGATATCAGTCGCCCGACGCGGCCGCCCGGTCAGGCGAGTCGCGATCGCAAGCTTTCAGGAACGCAAGCAGCCCATGCCGAGCCGAGCATCCGCGCCCGTCTTCCCGCCGCAGCCGGCCCGGAGCCCCGAGGGGGCCTCCACCGCGAGGGCCGCCGCGCGGGCCGTCGATCTCGGCGTGCTGCCGGAATGGGACCTGTCGGACCTCTATCCCGGCATGGAGGCCCCCGAGTTCCGCGACGATCTCGCGCGGGCCGAGGCGGAGTGCCGCCGCTTCTCGCAAGCCTATGCGGGCAGGATCGCCGGCATCGTCGCGGGCCCGGACGCGTCGGAGAGGCTCGCGGAGGCGGTGCGCGCCTACGAGGCCATCGAGGAGTTGCTCGGCAAGCTGATGTCCTATGCCGGGCTGGTCTATTCCGGCGACACCACCGACGAGCGCCGCGCCAAGTTCTACGGCGACACCCGCCAGCGCCTCACCGACGCCTCCGGCGATCTCCTGTTCTTCGCCCTGGAGCTCAACCGGGCGGACGACGCCGCCATGGACGCCGCGATGGCGGAGGGCCCGCTCCAGCACTACGCGCCCTGGATTGCGGATCTCCGGCGCGAAAAGCCGTTCCAGCTCGAGGACCGGATCGAGAAGCTCTTCCTCGAAAAGTCCGTGACCTCGAACGCGGCCTGGGACCGGCTCTTCAACGAGACCATCGCGGCGCTGCGCTTTCCCGTGCAGGGCGAGAGCCTGACGCTGGAGCCCACCCTCAACAAGCTCCAGGACGCCGACGGCGCCGTCCGCCACGAGGCGGCGGTGGCCCTCGGCGACGTGCTGCGGGCGAACCTGCGCATCTTCGCGCTCATCACCAACACGCTGGCCAAGGACAAGGAGATCGCCGACCGCTGGCGCGGCTTCAAGGACGTCGCCGACGCGCGCCACCTCGCCAACCGGGTCGAGCCCGAGGTGGTGGAGGCGCTGGTCGAGGCCGTGCGCGCCGCCTATCCGCGTCTCTCGCACCGCTACTACACGCTGAAGGCGAAGTGGTTCGGGCTCGACGCGCTGCCCTATTGGGACCGCAACGCGCCGCTGCCGAAGGTCGAGCAGCGCACGATCCCCTGGTCGGAGGCGCGCGACACGGTGCTCGACGCCTATGGCGCCTTCTCGCCGCGCATGGCCGGCATCGCGAAGGACTTCTTCGACCGCCGCTGGATCGACGCGCCGACCCGTCCGGGCAAGGCGCCGGGCGCCTTCGCGCATCCCACCGTGCCGTCCGTGCACCCCTATGTGCTGGTGAACTACCAAGGCAAGCCGCGCGACGTGATGACCCTCGCCCACGAGCTCGGCCACGGGGTCCATCAAGTGCTCGCCGGCCCCAACGGGGCGCTGATGGCGCCGACCCCGCTGACCCTTGCCGAGACGGCCTCCGTCTTCGGCGAGATGCTGACCTTCCGGCGGCTGCTGGCGGCCACCACCGACACGACCCAGCGCCGCGCCATGCTGGCGGCGAAGGTCGAGGACATGATCAACACGGTGGTGCGCCAGATCGCGTTCTATTCCTTCGAGCGGAAGGTCCACCTCGCCCGCGCCGAGGGGGAGCTGACCGCCGAGCAGATCAACGCGTTGTGGATGTCGGTGCAGGCGGAATCCCTCGGCCCCGCGATCACGCTCGATGCCGGATACGAGCCCTTCTGGGCCTATATCCCGCACTTCATCCACTCGCCCTTCTACGTCTACGCCTATGCCTTCGGCGACTGCCTGGTGAACTCCCTCTACGGTGTCTACGCCAAGGCGGAGGAGGGCTTCGTGGAGCGCTACTTCGCGCTGCTCTCGGCCGGCGGCTCCAAGCCCTACGGCGAGCTTCTCGAACCCTTCGGCCTCGACGCCACCGACCCGTCCTTCTGGCAGATCGGTCTGGGCATGATCGAGGGCATGATCGCGGAGCTGGAGGCGATGGAGGGGTAGCGGGCGGACGAGAACGTTGCATGGAAGCACGTTGATATTCGAAACGTTGCGGATTATTAGAAACTTCTCTGGAGGAGGTTCCGATGAATCCCAGCCATGCCGCGTTCTTCGAAAGGCCGGAGACCGCCGCCCTGAAACGGGCGCTGACCCGGCCGGAGATGCTTCCGCAATATGAGCTTCTGAGCCGCCTCGAGATGCCGGCGGTCCAGGCCGCCGTCTGGGCTATCGAGCCCCTCATCGAGACGCTCGACGCGGGCGCTCGCAACCATGCCATCCAGTCGTCCGGCGCGCTGATCGGCGACCTGCTGACGGCCCGCGGCTTCCGGATCGCGCGTGATGCGCGGGGCGAGAAACGGCGTGGCCGGGTCCGCAAGGCGCGTTTCGTGAAGTCCGGCACGATCTGGGAATTGCCCAGCGAAGGCGGTAGCGCTCACCGCGACAAGGTCGCGGCGATCATGGACGACATCATGATCCGTTACAGCACGACGCTCGCGGAGTTGGCCAAGTGACGGAACAGTCCTCGATGGAGGAGCCGGAGTGGCTCACCATCGAGGACATCGTCGATGCCCATTCCCGCCAACTGCGCATCTTCGGCGGAGCACCGGGCATCAGCGATCGCGGCGCGCTGGAATCGGCGATCGGGCGCCCGATCAACAAATGGCGCTACGAGGCTGCGGAACTCGCGGAGCTGGCGGCCGCCTACGGCTTCGGCATCGTGCGCAATCATCCTGTCACGGATGGCAACAAGCGAGCCGGCTTCATGGCGATGATCGGTTTCCTGATCCTGAACGAGGTCGACTTCGCGCCGGATCCGGCGGAGGCCACCGCCGTCACACTGGCCCTCGCCGCCGGCGACATCGACGAATCCGGCCTCACCCGCTGGATCCGCGACAATTGGCCGGACGGGTAGGGCGCCCGCGTCGCGAGGTCCCGGTGCCCTGGTAGCCGGGGCGATGCGGCTTATCTCCGGCTCAGCCCCTCGTTGAGAACAGCCCGAGCACCGATGGCCGACACCGACCCGGAAGCCAACCGCTTCTCCGCCCGCGCCAGCCGCTACGCGCGGGTCGGCGCCAATGTCGGCGGGGTCGCCGCCCGGATGGCGGGCGCCCGGCTCTTCGGCAAGGAGGGCACCACCAACGCGGCCGCGCTCGCCCAGGCGCTCGGCGGGCTCAAGGGCCCGATCATGAAAGTGGCGCAACTCCTTGCCACCGTTCCCGATCTTCTGCCACCGGAATACGCCGCCGAGTTGCAGAAGCTCCAGGCCGACGCGCCGCCCATGGGGGCGGCCTTCGTCAAGCGCCGGATGATGGCCGAGCTCGGGCCCGACTGGCAGGCGCGATTCTCGCGCTTCGACCTGAAGCCCTCAGCGGCCGCCTCCCTGGGGCAGGTCCACCGGGCGGTCTCGCTGGCCGGAGAGCCGCTCGCCTGCAAGCTGCAATATCCCGACATGCAGTCGGCGGTGGAGGCCGACCTCCAGCAGCTCGACATCGCCTTCGCGCTCCACCGGCGCATGAACTCCTGGCTCGATACCCGTGAGATCGCCAAGGAAATCGGCGCGCGGGTGCGCGAGGAGCTCGACTACGAACGCGAGGCGCGGCACGCGGCCCTCTACGGCGCGGTGCTCGCCGATGTCGAGGCGGTGCGGGTGCCGGCCGTCCACGCCGATCTTTCCACCAAGCGGCTCCTGGCGCTGGGCTGGCTCGACGGCGACAGGATCCTGAGCGTCACCGAGAGCCCGGTGGAGATCCGCAACCGCGTCGCGCAGGCGATGTTCAAGGCGTGGTGGCACCCCTTCGGCCGCGCCGCCGTGATCCACGGCGATCCGCATCTCGGCAACTACACGGTCTTTTCCGAGGGCGGCGAGGCACGCGGCATCAACCTGCTCGACTATGGCTGCGTGCGCATCTTCCATCCGCGCTTCGTCGGCGGTGTGGTCGACCTCTATCGCGGCCTGCTCGAGAACGACGAGGCGCGCATCGTGCACGCCTACGAGGTCTGGGGGTTCAAGAACCTCAGCCGCGAGATCGTGGACATCCTCAACATCTGGGCGCGCTTCATCTACGGGCCGCTGCTGGAGGACCGGGTGCGCACCGTGGCGGACGGCGTGAAGCCCGGCGCCTACGGACGCAAGCAGGCCTTCGAGGTGCACCAGGCCCTGAAGCAGCGCGGGCCCGTGACCGTGCCGCAGGAATTTGTGTTCATGGACCGCGCGGCGGTGGGGCTCGGCGCGGTGTTCCTGCACCTGCGCTCGGAGCTGAACTACCATCGCCTGTTCGAGGCGGAGATCGAGCGCTTCTCCCTCGACGCCCTGGCGGAACGGCAGGCCGAGCTGCTCGCCACGGCCGGGCTCCCGCTTCCGATCTGAGGCCGGACGGCGGGACCAGCAAAAAAGTTCCGGATTCAGGGCCGCCGGGCGATGAAAGCCCTGGACTTTGTATGTGGTATACCAGAGGGTGCCGCCCAGGGAGACGCTCCGGCTTGTCGATTGCGACGGGGATACGCTTGCGCTAAATCCGCGCGGGTTCTCATCAAGTCGATGCGGAAGGGACGAGTGGGCGATGGCGGATACCAAGAGCTTGTCGGCGGGGGCGTACAGCCCCGCGATGGACGCTGAGACGCACGAGCAGACCTATCGCGGCTTCGTCCGTTTCGTGGAGATCGCCACCGGCGTCGTCATCTGCTGGGTCCTGGCGCTCGCCGTGGGCGGCATCCGCGAAGCCTGGATGACGGCCATCCTCGGGGTCGTCGCCGCCAGCGCCGCCGGCGCGCTGGGCGCCTTCGCGCCGCCGATCGGCTGGAAGGCCCCCCTGGTGGTCGCCGTGCTGCTCGCCCTCTACCTCGCCTTCGCCTGAGACTTTTATCCAGTCCCCTCATCGAGCGGGGCTGGTTACAATTCGACCCGTTCGATCAGATCAAACCGCCAACGCGTCTCGAAACGACGGCGAAAGTCGCGCATGCGTTGGCGACGATTCGAAGGAAATGCCTGGATGCGCATCGCTGTGCTGTCGGAGACGGACCCCGCCGAACCGCGGGTTTCGGCGGTGCCCGAAACGGTGAAAAAATTCAAAGGGCTCGGCGCCGACGTGGTCGTCCAGTCCGGAGCCGGCGACAGGGCCGGCGTTCCGGATAACGAGTACGAGGCCGCCGGCGCCTCGATCGCCGGCTCCGCCGCCGACGCCGCCCGCGACGCCGACCTCGTGCTCAAGGTCCGCCGTCCGGGCGCCGAGGAGCTCGGCCTCTTCAAGCGCGGCGCCGTGGTCGTCGCCATCATGGATCCCTACGGCCACGAGGACGCTCTCAAGGCCATGGCGGAGGCCGGGGTCGACGGCTTCGCCATGGAGCTGATGCCGCGTATCACCCGCGCGCAGGTGATGGACGTGCTCTCCAGCCAGGCGAACCTCGCCGGCTACCGCGCCGTGGTCGACGGCGCCGCCGAGTACGGTCGCTCCATGCCGATGATGATGACCGCCGCCGGCACCGTGCCCGCTGCGCGCGTCTTCGTGATGGGCGTCGGCGTCGCCGGCCTCCAGGCCATCGCCACCGCCCGCCGCATGGGTGCGGTCGTCACCGCCACCGACGTGCGCCCCGCCACCAAGGAACAGGTCGAGTCGCTCGGCGCCAAGTTCGTGGCGGTCGAGGACGACGAGTTCAAGCAGGCCGAGACCGCCGGCGGCTACGCCAAGGAGATGTCGGACGCCTACAAGGCCAAGCAGGCCGAGCTGGTGGCGAGCCACATCGCCAAGCAGGATATCGTCATCACAACGGCCCTCATTCCCGGCCGCCCGGCGCCGAAGCTGGTCTCGGAGGCCATGGTCGCCTCGATGAAGCCCGGCTCCGTGCTGGTCGACCTCGCGGTGGAGCGCGGCGGCAACGTCGAGGGCGCCAAGGCAGGCGAGATTGTCACCCTGGCCAAGGGCGTGAAGATCGTCGGCCACGTCAACGTCGCCGGCCGGCTCGCCGCCACCGCCTCGAGCCTCTACGCGCGCAACCTCTACAACTTCGTCGAGACCATGATCGACAAGGAGACGAAGGCGCTCGCGGTGAAGTGGGACGACGAACTCGTCAAGGCGACCAACCTGACCCGCGACGGTCAGGTCGTGCACGCCTCCTTCCAGCCCAAAGCAGCCTGATCGCGCGGAGCTTTTCGATGGCCATGCCCCCCTCCGACGCCGCCGGCCAGGCGCAGGCCGCGGCCGACGCCGCCCGCCACGCGGCCGAGATCGCCGCCCAGAATGCGCATTACGCGCAGTCCATCGCCGATTCGCTCGGCCATGGCGCTGCCGCCATGACCCATGGCGCCGTCGATCCCACCGTCTTCCGGCTCGCGATCTTCGTGCTGGCGATCTTCGTCGGCTACTACGTGGTCTGGTCGGTGACGCCGGCGCTCCACACGCCGCTGATGTCCGTCACCAACGCGATCTCCTCGGTCATCATCGTCGGCGCCATCCTCGCGGCCGGCGTGCCCCTCATCGAACACGGCACCGGCTGGGCGCGCGTGTTCGGCTTCATCGCCATCGTGTTCGCCAGCGTGAACATCTTCGGCGGGTTCCTCGTCACGCAGCGCATGCTCGGCATGTACAAGAAGAAGGCCTGAGGCGATGTCCGAGAACGTCTCGTCCCTTCTATACATCGTCTCCGGCGTCATGTTCATCATGGCGCTGCGGGGGCTCTCGCACCCGACCACGTCGCGGCAGGGCAACCTCTACGGCATGATCGGCATGGGGCTCGCGATCGCGACCACCCTCGTCGGCCATCCGCCGGCCGGCGCGGCCGCCTGGGGCCTCGTCATCATGGGCCTCGCCATCGGCGGCGGGGCCGGCGCGGTGATCGCCAAGCGCGTGCCGATGACGGCGATGCCGCAGCTCGTCGCGGCCTTCCACTCCCTGGTCGGCCTCGCGGCGGTGTTCGTGGCGGCGGGCGCGCTCTATGCGCCCCAGGCCTTCGGCATCGTCGAGGGCGGCCATATCCACGGCCAGTCGCTGTTCGAGATGGGCCTCGGCGTCGCCATCGGCGCGATCACCTTCACGGGCTCGGTCATCGCCTTCGCCAAGCTCGACGGCCGCATGTCGGGCAAGCCGATCATGCTGCCCCAGCGCCATGCCATCAACATCGCCCTGGCCATCGCGGTGGTGGCTCTGTTCGCGATCTTCATCGCGACCGAGAGCAAGGCGGTGTTCTGGCTGATCGTGCTCGCCTCCTTCGCCCTGGGCGTGCTGCTCATCATCCCGATCGGCGGCGCCGACATGCCCGTCGTCGTCTCGATGCTGAACTCCTACTCGGGCTGGGCGGCCGCCGGCATCGGCTTCACCCTGGGCAACCTCGCGCTCATCATCACCGGCTCGCTGGTGGGGTCGTCGGGCGCGATCCTGTCCTACATCATGTGCCACGCGATGAACCGGTCGTTCTTCTCGGTCATCCTCGGCGGCTTCGGCGGCGACACCGCCGCGGCCGGCAACGGCCAGGTCGAGACGCGCCCCGTCAAGCAGGGCTCGGCGGACGATGCCGCCTACATCATGAAGAACGCCGAGAAGGTCATCATCGTGCCCGGCTACGGCATGGCGGTGGCCCAGGCCCAGCACTCGCTCCGCGAGATGGCGGACATGCTCAAGAAGGAGGGCGTCGACGTCAAATACGCCATCCATCCGGTGGCGGGCCGCATGCCGGGCCACATGAACGTGCTGCTGGCCGAGGCCAACGTGCCCTACGACGAGGTCTTCGAGCTGGAGGACATCAACGGCGAGTTCCCGCAGGCGGACGTGGCCTTCGTGATCGGCGCCAACGACGTCACCAACCCGGCCGCCAAGACCGACAAGGCCTCGCCGATCTACGGCATGCCGATCCTCGACGTGGAGAAGGCCAAGACCGTCCTCTTCATCAAGCGCGGCATGGGCTCCGGCTATGCCGGCGTCGAGAACGAGGTGTTCTTCCGCGACAACACGATGATGCTCTTCGGCGACGCCAAGAAGGTCGTGGACCAGATCCTCAAGAACCTCTGAGCGTTCTTCCATCGACGACACCGAGGGGCGGCCGGCAACGGCCGCCCTTCTTCGTTTCGCGCCTGTCGCTTCCGCGCGGCAGTCCCGGCGCCGCATCGGCGCTATGCTCCGCCTCGTGCCGGACATCCTCGCCCCCGCCCCCCGCGCCCTCCTCGGCGTCGACCGCTCCGTCCTCGGCCGGCCCTGGCGCGAGCGCTGCGCCGACCCTCGCGCGCAGGCCGAGGCGGCCGTCATGGTCCAGGCCCACGGACTGCCCGACCTCCTGGCCCGCGTCCTCGTCGGCCGTGGCGTTCGGGCGGCGGAGGCGGACCGCCATCTCAACCCGCGCCTGCGCGACCTGATGCCGGACCCGTCCCGCCTCCTCGACATGGAGGCCGCGACCGAACGCCTCGCGCGGGCGGTCCGCGCGGGAGAGCCGGTCGCCGTCTTCGGCGACTACGACGTGGACGGCGCCGCCAGCGCGGCGCTGCTCGCGGGCTATCTGCGCGGGCTCGGCGTGCCGGTCCGCATCCACATCCCCGACCGGATCACCGAGGGCTACGGCCCCAACGCGGAGGCCGTCGCCGTTCTGGCGAGGGAGGGGGCGACGCTCCTCGTCACCGTCGATTGCGGCACCACGGGCCACGCCCCCCTCCGGCACGCGCGGGACGTCGGGCTCGACGTCCTCGTCCTCGACCACCACGGCGCCGACGAGACCCTGCCGCCGGCCGGCGCCGTGGTGAACCCGAACCGCCGCGACGACGTCTCCGGCCTCGGGCATCTCTGCGCGGCGGGGATCGTCTTCCTGACCTTGGTCGGCCTCAACCGCGCCCTGCGGCGCTCGGGATACTTCTCCCCGGCGCGGCCGGAGCCGGACCTCAAGGCCGCCCTCGACCTCGTGGCCCTCGCTACCGTCGCCGACGTGGTGCCGCTGACGGGCCTCAACCGGGCCTTCGTGGTCCAGGGCCTCTCGGTGATGCGGGGGAGGGGCCGGCGCGGGATCGCGGCGCTGCTCGATGCGGCCGCCCTCGCCGAGCCGCCGCAATCCTGGCATCTCGGCTTCCTGCTGGGCCCCCGCATCAATGCCGGCGGCCGCATCGGCGAGGCGGGGCTCGGGGCGCGCCTGCTTCTGACCGAGGATGCCGCCGAGGCCGCGCGCATCGCCGGCGATCTCGACAGGCTCAACCGCGAGCGGCAGGCCATCGAGGCGCTGGCCGTCGAGGAGGCCGAGGCGGCCATGGACCGCGTCCTGACGGACGATCCGGGCAGGGCCGTGCTCGTCGCCGCGTCGGAGGGCTGGCATCCGGGCATCGTCGGGCTGGTCGCCGCGCGCCTCAAGGAGCGGTTCGACCGCCCGGCCTTCGCCTTCACCCTGCGTCCGGACGGCACGGCGGTGGGCTCGGGCCGCTCCATCGCGGGCGCCGATCTCGGCGCGGCGGTGCGCGGCGCGGTCGAGGCCGGTCTCGCCCTGAAGGGCGGCGGCCACGCCATGGCCGCCGGCGCCACCGTCGCCCAGGACAGGCTCGCGGAGTTCGAAAGCCGTCTCGCCGCCGATCTCGGCGGCGCCGTCGCATCGGCGCGGGAGGCGGAGGCGCTTCTGGTCGACGCGACGCTGAGCGCGGGGGGCGCCACCGCCGAGCTCGTGCGGATGATCGAGCGGGCGGGGCCCTTCGGCCAGGGCGCCCCGGAGCCCGTCTTCGTCCTGCCGCGCCACCGCATCGTCGATGCCGGCATCGTCGGCACCGGCCATGTGCGCGCCCGCCTGAAGAGCCGTGACGGGCAGGCCATGGGCGCCATCGCCTTCCGCGCCGCGCAGGGGCCCCTCGGCCGGGCGATCCTCGACAATATCGGGCGCGAGATGCATGTCGCCGGCACGCTTTCCCTCAACCGCTGGCAGGGCGCGGAGCGGGCGCAACTGCGCATCCGCGACCTCGCCGTGGTCGAGCCGGAGGAAAACTGAGCCATTCGGGGCGTTGACACCCGCGCGCCCCCTCACCATAAGGGCCTCCGCACGGCCCACGGGCCGTCGTTTGGGGGAATGTCCCGAGCGGCAAAGGGGGCGGACTGTAAATCCGCTGCGTAAGCTTCGTAGGTTCGAGTCCTACTTCCCCCACCAAGCGATCATCGTCATGCGCACCGGGCCGAGGCCGCCTTCTCACGGGGGCCGGGCCATGGTATCCGGCGCGGGACGCGGGTGTAGCTCAATGGTAGAGCAGCAGCCTTCCAAGCTGAATACGAGGGTTCGATTCCCTTCACCCGCTCCACTCCGCCCGCGATAGGCCGGCGCGTCCCGGCCCGGCGGCCCATCCCCTGACCCGTCGCGCTCGACGGCGCCGCAGCCTCTCCGGGACGGGAAATGCAACGGCCGCCGATGTCCACGATGCTCCTGCCCCTGCTTCTCGCCGCGCTGGCGGGCGCCAGCATCGTCGTGCAGCAGGCGCTCAACGCCAATCTGCGCCTCGCCCTGAGTTCGGCCGTCTGGTCGGGCTTCGTCTCCTATCTCGTCGGCCTCGTCTGCATGGCGCTGCTGGCCCTGGCGCTGCGCGATCCGGTCCCCTCGGCGGGTCTTGCGGCGCGCATCCCGTGGTGGGCCTGGAGCGGCGGCCTGTTCGGCGCGATCTTCATCGGCCTCTCGATCTATCTCGTGCCGCAGCTCGGCGCGGCGACCTTCATCGCGCTCCTCGTGTCCGGGCAGATGATCGCGTCGGTGACGGTCGACCATTTCGGCTGGCTCGGGGTGGCGCAGCGCTCCTTCGATCTTCCCCGTCTCGTGGGGGTCGCGCTCCTCGTCGGCGGCGTCGTGCTGATCCGCCGCTAGGCCCGTCGAATCGCGCCCCTTGATCAAAGGACGCCAAGCCTCTAAGCGGTCCGCGCCTTTTCCCGGCTCACGGACTGGAAGGCATGGTCATGGGCGCGCTTCCCGCGCCGCCCTCCGGCAGGAAAGAGACGATGGCCAAAGAGAAGTTTTCGCGCACGAAGCCGCACTGCAACATTGGGACGATTGGGCACGTCGATCACGGGAAGACGTCCTTGACGGCTGCGATCACGAAGGTTCTTGCGGAGACGGGCGGGGCGACGTTCACGGCCTACGACCAGATCGACAAGGCTCCCGAGGAGAAGGCGCGCGGCATCACGATCTCGACGGCGCATGTCGAGTACGAGACCACGAACCGTCACTACGCGCATGTCGACTGCCCCGGCCACGCCGACTACGTGAAGAACATGATCACCGGCGCGGCGCAGATGGACGGCGCCATCCTGGTGGTGTCGGCGGCCGACGGCCCGATGCCGCAGACCCGCGAGCACATCCTGCTCGCCCGTCAGGTCGGCGTGCCGGCGCTGGTGGTGTTCCTCAACAAGGTCGACCTCGTGGACGACGAGGAGCTGCTCGAGCTCGTCGAGATGGAGGTGCGCGAGCTCCTCTCCAAGTACGACTTCCCCGGCGACGACATCCCGATCACCAAGGGCTCGGCCAAGGTGGCGCTGGACAACGGCGACAAGAAGGTCGGCCATGACGCCGTGCTGGCGCTGATGGCTAGCGTCGACGCCTACATCCCGCAGCCGGAGCGTCCCATCGACATGCCGTTCCTGATGCCCATCGAGGACGTGTTCTCGATCTCGGGCCGCGGCACGGTGGTGACGGGCCGCGTCGAGCGCGGCATCGTCAAGGTCGGCGAGACCGTCGAGATCGTCGACATCCGCGACACCCAGATCACCACGGTCACGGGCGTCGAGATGTTCCGCAAGCTGCTCGACCAGGGCCAGGCCGGCGACAATGTCGGCGTGCTCCTGCGCGGCACCAAGCGCGAGGACGTCGAGCGCGGCCAGGTCGTGTGCAAGCCGGGCTCGGTCAAGCCCCACACCAAGTTCAAGGCCGAGGCCTACATCCTCACCAAGGAGGAGGGCGGCCGCCACACGCCGTTCTTCACCAACTACCGCCCGCAGTTCTACTTCCGCACCACCGACGTGACCGGCATCTGCACGCTGCCCGAGGGCACCGAGATGGTCATGCCCGGCGACAACGTCACCATGGACGTGGCCCTCATCGTCCCCGTCGCCATGGAGGAGAAGCTCCGCTTCGCCATCCGTGAGGGCGGCAGAACCGTCGGCGCCGGCGTCGTCGCCGCCATCAACGAGTAATCACCTCACCGGCCGGGCCTCGTGGCCCGGCCTTGCCCTTCGACGCCCGCCGCCCGACAAGGGCGCGCGGGCGTTCTCATGTCGGCCCGCCGTCGAATCGAAGGGGTGTTCCGCGCCATGATGGTCTCCACCACCAACGACATCCCCGGCCACCGCATCGTCGCCCATATCGGGGTCGTGCGCGGCATCACGGTGCGCTCGCGCAGCGTGGTCGGCAATTTCCTCGGCGGCGTGCAGGCGATCTTCGGCGGCAAGATCGGCGCCTACGTGTCGCTGGCCGAGACCGCCCGCCAGGAGGCCTTCGTCCATATGTGCGACCAGGCGGCGGCCGAGGGCGCCAACGCCATCGTCGGCATGCGCTACGACGCCACCGAGATCATGGACGGCATCACCGAGGTGCTGGCCTACGGCACCGCCATGCGCGTGGTGCCGGAATAGCCTGCGAAAGGCCGTCCGGACCGGCTTGTGCGGCGTGCCGATCCTGTATAGAGCATCGGCCGCGCCTAGGAGTGTAGCTCAACTGGTCAGAGCGCCGGTCTCCAAAACCGGAGGTTGCGGGTTCGAGTCCCTCCACTCCTGCCAGCCGCGAAAGCGGCGCCCCTGTCCGCCCGTCGACATCGTCCGCCTGTCGACAAGGGGCCGGACTTGCGCTAGAGCGGCGCACTCCGAGATCGATGACAGTCGTCGGTGCGGGCTTGAGACAGCCCCGGCGCCGCCTCGTCCCCGTTCCCGGCACGGCCTCACATCCCGGCAGCGTATCCCCGGTCCACCGCCCCATGGCATCGAACGAAGCGACGAAGAAGATGGACGCGACGCGTGGGACCCCGCGCGGCGGGCCTGCCGCGCCCACGCCGCCCCGTCAGACGCCGCCCGCCCGGCCGGCGCCGAAGCGGGCCGGCCCGATGGAGTTCATCGCGCAGGTGCGCGACGAGGGCCGCAAGGTCACCTGGCCGACCCGCAAGGAGACCACCGTCACCACGATCATGGTCTTCGTCATGGTGGTGGCCGCGAGCCTGTTCTTCACGGTGGTGGATCAGGCGCTGCGCTACCTCGTCGGCCTCATCCTCGGGGTCTGAGGCCCGAACCGAACGACCATCGTCCGCGGGCGCGAGCCGCGCGGGATGCCTGGAGCTGAAAGAGAGCCGTGTCGAAGCGCTGGTACATCGTCCACGCCTACTCGAACTTCGAGAACAAGGTCGCCCAGTCCATCAAGGACCAGGCGGCTCAGCGCGGGCTGCTGGAGCTGTTCGACGAGGTCATGGTCCCGACCGAGAAGGTCACCGAGGTGCGGCGCGGCCGCAAGGTCGATGCCGAGCGCAAGTTCTTCCCCGGCTACGTGCTGGTGAAATGCGACCTCACCGACGAGGTCTATCACCTCATCAAGAACACCCCGAAGGTCACCGGCTTCTTGGGCGCCGACAAGGCCAAGCCCGTGCCGATCCCCGACGCCGAGGCCGAGCGCATCAAGGGCCAGGTCGCCGAGGGCGTCGATAGGCCCAAGCCCACGGTCTCCTTCGAGATCGGCGAGACGGTCCGCGTCGCGGACGGTCCCTTCGCCTCCTTCAATGGCACCGTCGAGGAAATCGACGAAGCCCGCTCCCGCCTCAAGGTCGCGGTGTCCATCTTCGGACGCGCCACCCCGGTGGAGCTCGAATACGCCCAGGTCGAGAAGGCCTGAGCGTAGAGCGAATGGGGAGTAGCGAATAGCGAATAGGGCCGACGAGCCCGGCACGACGGCCCGCCACGGCCGTGATGCCTTCCATTCGCCATTCGCTGCTCCCCATTCGCGATAAACCCGCGGGAGGTCCGCCCGGTTCGCCGCCGGGAGCCACGGTCCGCACCGCGACCTGCAACCGCCCGTTTCCGATCCGCGCTGAGGCAGCCGGATGGCGGGCTATTCTGGGAGCAGTCCCATGGCGAAGAAGATCACGGGCTACGTGAAGCTTCAGGTCCCGGCCGGCGCCGCCAATCCGTCGCCGCCCATCGGTCCCGCGCTCGGTCAGCGCGGCCTCAACATCATGGAATTCTGCAAGGCCTTCAACGCGAAGACCGCGCAGATCGAGAAGGGCACCCCGATCCCGGTGGTGATCACCGCCTATCAGGACCGCAGCTTCACCTTCGAGATGAAGCAGCCGCCGGTGACGTTCTTCCTCAAGAAGGCGGCCGGGCTGAAGATCGGCAAGAAGCCGGCCTCCGGCTCCAAGACGCCGGGCAAGGGCCCGACCGTCGGCAAGGTCACCGAGGCTCAGCTCCGCGAGATCGCGGAGAAGAAGATGCCCGACCTCAACTGCGATTCGGTCGATTCGGCCGTCGCCATGATCCGTGGCTCCGCGCGGGCCATGGGCCTCGACGTCGTCGCGTAAGGGAGGGCGAGCAATGGCACATGAAGGCAAGCGCATCCGCTCCGCCCGCGAGGGCATCGACCGGATCAAGCTCTACCCGATCGCCGAGGCGATCGCCCTGGTGAAGTCGAAGGCCAACGCCAAGTTCGACGAGACCGTCGAGATCTCGATGAATCTCGGCGTCGACCCGCGCCACGCCGACCAGATGGTCCGCGGCGTCTGCAACCTGCCGAACGGCTCGGGCCGGAGCCTGCGCGTCGCGGTCTTCGCCCGCGGCGCCAAGGCCGAGGAAGCCAAGGCCGCCGGAGCCGACATCGTCGGCGCCGAGGACCTGCTCGAGATCGTCCAGGGCGGCAAGATCGAGTTCGACCGCTGCATCGCGACCCCGGACCTGATGCCGCTCGTCGGCCGTCTCGGCAAGGTGCTGGGCCCGCGCGGCCTGATGCCGAACCCGAAGGTCGGCACCGTCACCATGGACGTGAAGGGTGCCGTGGCCGGCGCCAAGGGCGGCTCGGTGGAGTTCCGCGTCGAGAAGGCCGGCATCGTGCATGCCGGCGTCGGCAAGGTGTCCTTCGACGGCGACAAGCTCGTCGAGAACATCAAGGCCTTCGCCGACGCCGTCGCCAAGGCGAAGCCCACGGGCGCCAAGGGCACCTACATCCAGCGCATCGCCGTCACCTCGACGATGGGCCCCGGCGTGAAGGTCGAGCCCGCGAGCGTCATCGGCGCCTGATCCGGCTCCGACAGCGAACAGAGCCCCGAACGCCCGGCCCCTGCGGCCGGGCGTTCTTTTTTTCGGAGCGCAGCGACGCGGGGCCGGCCGCCACGGGCGGGGGGCGCCTTCACATTTCTCGGGTGCGACGCCGAAAGCGTGGCGCGGGGGCGTCACAACCCGAAAGCCTGTGCTAGATACCGGGACATGCGATGCTCCCTCCCGGTCTCGTCTCGCCGACGCATCCTGTGCGTCTTCCCCGCCTACACTCCCTCCTTCGGCACCTTCTCCCACGCCTATCCGCTGATGGGCGGGGTGAAGGCGTTCATGCCGCCCCAGGGGCTGCTGCTCATCGCGGCCTACATGCCCGCGACCTGGGAGAGCCGCTTCGTCGACGAGAACATCGCCCGCGCGACCCCCGAGGATTTCGCCTGGGCCGACGCGGTGTTCGTGTCGGGCATGCATATCCAGGAGCCGCAGATCCACGAGATCCGCGCCCGCGCCCACAAGGCCGGCAAGGTGACGGTGCTCGGCGGCCCCTCGGTCTCGGGAGCGCCCGAGAAATACGCGGATTTCGACTATCTCCACATGGGCGAGATCGGCGACGCCACCGACCAGCTCGTGGAGATCCTCGACCGCGACCTGTCGCGGCCGGCCGCCCAGGTGGTGCTGGAGACCAAGGAGCGGCTCGGCCTCTCCGACTTCCCCGCGCCCGCCTATGAGGCGGTGCCGCTGAAGCGCTACCTGATCGGCTCGCTTCAGTTCTCCTCCGGCTGCCCCTATCGCTGCGAGTTCTGCGACATCCCGCAGCTCTACGGCCGCCAGCCGCGCCTGAAGACGCCGGAGCAGATGTGCGCCGAGCTCGACGCCATCATCGCCCAGCCCGGCCATCCGGCGGTGATCTACTTCGTGGACGACAACTTCATCGGCAACCGCAAGGCGACGCGGGACATGCTCCCGCATCTGGTGGAGTGGCAGAAGCGGAATCACTTCCCGCTCCAGTTCGCCTGCGAGGCGACGCTGAACATGGCCAAGCAGCCCGAGATCCTCGAGCTGATGCGGCAGGCGAACTTCATGACCGTCTTCGTCGGCATTGAGACGCCGGAGGCGGAGGCGCTGAAGGGCATCGACAAGACCCACAACGCCGCCGTGCCCATGTACGAGGCCATCGAGACGCTGAACTCCTACGGGCTCGAGGTGACGTCGGGCATCATCCTCGGCCTCGACACCGACACGGACGCGTCGGAGGACAACCTCATCGACTTCATCGACCGCTCGGCGATCCCCGTGCTGACGATCAACCTGCTCCAGGCCCTGCCCAAGACCCCGCTCTGGGACCGGCTGACGCGGGAAGGGCGCCTGGTGCACGACGCCTCCCTCGAATCGAACGTCCTGTTCAAGCGGCCGCACGACACGGTGGTGGCGAGCTGGCGGCGCGCCATCGCGCATGCCTACGAGCCGGAGCGGATCTTCGAGCGCTTCAAGCACCAATGCGCGGTGACGTATCCGCACCGCATCAAGACGCCGGCCAAGGGCAAGCTCACCCGCACGAATCTGCGTCGCGGCCTGGTGCTCGGCTTCAACATCATCACCCGCGTGGGGCTCTTCTCGGATTATCGCGGGCCGTTCTGGCGGGCCGCCGGCTACGCCTTGAAGCGGGGCCAGATCGAGGCGGTGTTCAACATGGGCTTCGTCGCCCATCACCTGATCCGCTTCACCCGCGAGGCGCTGCGCGGCGAGCACAACGCCTCCTTCTACGCGGCCAAGGCCGAGCAGCGCGCCGAGCGGGCGGGCGAGCCTTGGTGGAAGGCGGCGCGGCGCTTCCTCCCGACTTGATTCCCGCCCACCCGAGCGGCGCCCCGCGAAAGCCTTGAGACATTCCTGACGGGAGATCGCTTGCCTGCGACGGAATTGTCGCGTTCCGGGACTTGGCAGGAGGATTGCGAGGCTCTATACAGCGCCCTCCACGAATTCATACGCGATCCATGGGAGCCGATCGAGAGGTCGTGTTTCCGAAAGAGATGTCGTTCGGGCAACCGGACGACAATGGCCGGAGGGAGCCGAGCACCGGAAGGTGTCGCGGAGCCCGTTCCGGCCATGTCCTGTCCGAGACTGCAGGCGCCGGGGTCTCCCGGCTTAATCCGCAAAGCCTGCACAGACGGGGAAGACCGAATTCCAAAGCCCTCGCCGGGACGCCGCAAGGCGGATCGGAGAGGCATCGGTTTGAACCATCTCGCCCATGCCGGCCGCGTCACGCGGGCGTCAGGGGACAGGGCCGTGAAGCGTCGCCAGGACGTTCCGGCTTCTTGAAGGCCGAGATCCGTTCCGGGCGGCAAGTGCAACCGGCGGACCCGTGATCGGGTTCCGCCAACCGGAGAGAGCCCCAGTGGACCGGACAGCAAAAGCTGATCTCGTCGCGACGCTCAACGGCGTGTTCACCTCGAACGCCGTCGTCGTCGTGGCCCACTACAAGGGCCTCACGGTCGCCGACATGCAGAAGCTGCGCTCGCAGATGAAGCAGGCCGGCGCCACCGTGAAGGTCGCCAAGAACCGCCTCGCCAACATCGCTCTCGATGGCACGGACGTCGCCTCCATCAAGCCCCTGCTCAAGGGTCCGACCCTGCTCGCCTATTCGAGCGATCCGGTCGCGGCCGCGAAGGTAGCGGTGGATTTCGCCAAGGCCAACGACAAGCTCGTGATCCTCGGCGGCGCCATGGGAACGACAGCCCTGAACCCGGACGGCGTGAAGGCCCTCGCCTCGCTCCCGTCCCTCGACGAACTGCGCGCCAAGATCGTGGGCCTCGTGCAGGCTCCCGCGACCAAGATCGCCCAGGTCGTCAACGCGCCGGCTGCCAAGCTCGCCCGCGTGTTCGGGGCCTATGCCACGAAGGACGAGGCCAAGGACGAAGCGGCCTGACGGCCGCTCGCCCCCCTTACAAACCCATTCGTTCAAACCGATATCTCTCAAGGAACCCGAACCATGGCTGATCTCGCCAAGCTCGTCGACGACCTGTCGTCCCTGACCGTTCTCGAGGCCGCCGACCTCGCCAAGATGCTCGAAGAGAAGTGGGGCGTCTCCGCCGCCGCCGCCGTCGCCGTGGCCGCCGGCCCGGCCGCCGGTGGTGGCGCCGCTGCCGCCGCCGAGGAGCAGACCGAGTTCACGGTCGTCCTCGCCGCCGCCGGCGACAAGAAGATCGAGGTCATCAAGGAGGTCCGCGCGATCACCGGCCTCGGTCTCAAGGAGGCCAAGGACCTGGTCGAGGGCGCCCCGAAGCCCGTCAAGGAAGGCGTCTCGAAGGACGACGCCGCCAAGCTCAAGGCCCAGCTCGAGAAGGCCGGCGCCAAGGTCGAGCTCAAGTAAGCAGCCGATGGGCCGTCTCCGGCCCGTCGACAGGCGCATCGTCCTTATGGGCGGTGCGTGAGAGCCAAAGCCCGCGGGTGGTTTCACCCGCGGGCTAAGGCCGCTTCAGGCGGCCGGCGGTCCCTGGAACGGGGCCGGCTTTGGGAATTCGAGTTCGGGTGGCGCGGTCCGGCGGGGCGCGCGTCACGGTCCGGCGCGGGAAGGCGACTTTCCCCGGACGACCACGACGCGGGGATGGTGGAGCGAGGTCACATGGCCAATATGCTGGTCGGTCGCAAGCGCATTCGCAAGTTCTTCGGCAAGATCCGGGAAGTCGCCGAGATGCCGAACCTGATCGAGGTTCAGAAGGCGTCCTACGATCAGTTCCTGATGGTCGACGAGCCCGAGGGCGGCCGCGGCGACGAGGGGCTGCAAAGCGTCTTCAAGTCGGTGTTCCCGATCTCGGACTTCTCCTCGACCGCGCTGCTCGAGTTCGTGCGCTACACCTTCGAGCCGCCGAAATACGACGTCGACGAGTGCCGCCAGCGCGGCATCACCTTCGCCGCGCCCCTCAAGGTGACGCTGCGGCTGATCGTGTTCGACGTGGACCCGGACACCGGCGCCAAGTCCGTCAAGGACATCAAGGAGCAGGACGTCTACATGGGCGACATGCCGCTCATGACGGATAACGGCACCTTCATCGTCAACGGCACCGAGCGCGTCATCGTCTCGCAGATGCACCGCTCGCCGGGCGTCTTCTTCGACCACGACAAGGGCAAGACCCACTCGTCGGGCAAGCTGCTCTTCGCCGCGCGCATCATCCCCTACCGGGGCTCCTGGCTCGACGTCGAGTTCGACGCCAAGGACATCGTGCATGTCCGCATCGACCGCAAGCGCAAGCTGCCGGTCACCTCGCTGCTCTTCGCCCTCGGCCTAGACGGCGAGGAGATCCTGTCGACCTTCTACAACCACGTCGCCTATACCCGCGACGGGGCGGACTGGCGCGTCGCCTACGATCCCGAGCGCCTGAAGGGCTTCAAGGCCGCCGTCGACCTGATCGACGCGGATTCCGGCGAGGTCGTGCTCGAGGCGGGCAAGAAGCTCAACGCCCGCAACGCCCGCCAGATCGGCGAGAAGGGCACCAAGTTCCTCAAGGCGACCGACGAAGATCTCGTCGGCCAGTACATCGCCGAGGACCTCGTCAACATGAAGACCGGCGAGATCTGGGCCGAGGCCGGCGACGAGATCTCCGAGAAGCTCCTCAAGAGCCTCGACGACGTCGGCGTCGTCGAGCTGCCGGTGCTCGACATCGACCACGTCAATGTCGGCCCCTACATCCGCAACACGCTGGCCGTGGACAAGAATTCCGGCCGCGAAGGCGCGCTGTTCGACATCTACCGCGTCATGCGCCCCGGCGAACCGCCGACGCTCGACACGGCGGAAGCCATGTTCCACTCGCTGTTCTTCGATTCCGAGCGCTACGACCTCTCGGCGGTCGGCCGCGTGAAGATGAACATGCGCCTCGACCTCGACGCCGCCGACACCGTGCGCACGCTCCGCAAGGAGGACATGCTCGCGGTGGTCAAGGCGCTCGTGGACCTGCGCGACGGCAAGGGCGAGATCGACGACATCGACCATCTCGGCAACCGCCGCGTGCGCTCGGTGGGCGAGCTCATGGAGAACCAGTACCGCTTGGGGCTGCTGCGCATGGAGCGCGCCATCAAGGAGCGCATGTCTTCCGTCGACATCGACACCGTGATGCCGCAGGACCTGATCAACGCGAAGCCGGCGGCCGCCGCCGTGCGCGAGTTCTTCGGCTCGTCGCAGCTCTCGCAGTTCATGGACCAGACCAACCCGCTCTCGGAGGTCACCCACAAGCGCCGCCTCTCGGCGCTCGGGCCGGGCGGCCTGACCCGCGAGCGCGCCGGCTTCGAGGTGCGCGACGTGCACCCGACCCATTACGGCCGCATCTGCCCGATCGAGACGCCGGAAGGCCCGAATATCGGCCTCATCAACTCGCTCGCGACCTTCGCGCGCGTGAACAAGTACGGCTTCATCGAGACGCCGTTCCGCAAGGTCCGCGACGGCGTCGTGACGGACGAGGTCTCCTACCTCTCCGCCATGGAGGAGGCGAAGTACCACGTCGCCCAGGCCAACGCGCAGATGGACGCCAACAAGAAGCTCACCGAGGAGCTGGTGGTCTGCCGCCGGGCCGGCGAGGTGATCGTCGTCGGCCCCGAGCGCGTCGACCTGATGGACGTGTCGCCGAAGCAGCTCGTGTCGGTGGCGGCCGCGCTGATCCCGTTCCTCGAGAACGACGACGCCAACCGCGCGCTCATGGGCTCGAACATGCAGCGCCAGGCGGTCCCGCTGGTGCGCGCAGACGCGCCCTTCGTCGGCACCGGCATGGAGGCCGTGGTCGCGCGCGATTCGGGCGCGGCCATCGCCGCGCGCCGCACCGGCATCGTCGACCAGGTGGACGCCACCCGTATCGTCATCCGCGCCACGGAAGAGGCCGACGCCAACAAGCCCGGCGTCGACATCTACCGGCTGATGAAGTTCCAGCGCTCCAACCAGTCGACCTGCATCACGCAGAAGCCGCTGGTGCGCGTCGGCGAGCGGGTGAAGAAGGGCGAGATCATCGCCGACGGACCGTCCACCGAGTTCGGTGAGCTCGCGCTCGGCCGCAACGTGCTCGTCGCGTTCATGCCCTGGAACGGCTACAACTTCGAGGACTCGATCCTGCTCTCCGAGCGGATCGTGAAGGATGACGTGTTCACCTCGATCCACATCGAGGAATTCGAGGTGATGGCCCGAGACACCAAGCTCGGACCGGAGGAAATCACCCGCGACATCCCCAACGTCTCGGAAGAGGCGCTGAAGAACCTCGACGAGGCCGGCATCGTCTATATCGGCGCCGAGGTCCACGCGGGCGACATCCTCTGCGGCAAGATCACCCCGAAGGGCGAGAGCCCGATGACGCCGGAGGAGAAGCTGCTCCGCGCCATCTTCGGCGAGAAGGCCTCGGACGTGCGCGACACCTCGCTCCGCGTGCCGCCGGGCGTCACCGGCACCATCGTGGAAGTCCGCGTGTTCAACCGCCACGGCGTCGACAAGGACGAGCGTGCCCAGGCCATCGAGCGCGAGGAGATCGAGCGTCTCGCCAAGGACCGCGACGACGAGCAGGCGATCCTCGACCGCAACACCTACGCGCGCCTCGCCGACGTGCTCATCGGCCAGTCGCCGATCGCCGGGCCGAAGGGCTTCAAGAAGGAGACCACGCTCACCCGCGAGCTGCTCTCCGACTACCCGCGCTCGCAGTGGTGGCAGTTCGCCGTCGTCGAAGACCGTCTCATGACCGAGATGGAGGCGATGCAGAAGCAGTACGACGAGTCGAAGAAGCGCCTCGAGCAGCGCTTCCTCGACAAGGTCGAGAAGCTTCAGCGCGGCGACGAGCTTCCGCCCGGCGTCATGAAGATGGTCAAGGTCTTCGTGGCGGTGAAGCGCAAGATCCAGCCCGGCGACAAGATGGCCGGCCGCCACGGCAACAAGGGCGTCGTCTCGCGCATCGTGCCGATCGAGGACATGCCGTTCCTGGAGGACGGGACGCATGCCGACATCGTGCTCAACCCGCTCGGCGTGCCCTCGCGCATGAATGTCGGCCAGATTCTGGAGACCCATCTCGGATGGGCCGCCGCCGGTCTCGGCCGCAAGGTCGGCAAGGCCGTCGACGCCTACCTGAAGAACCAGGACATCTCCCCCCTCAAGGCGGAGATGGCGTCGATCTACTCGCCGTCCGAGCTCGAGGGCCTGTCGGACGAGGAGCTGGCGGAGGCCGGCAACAACGTCCGTCGCGGCGTGCCGATGGCGACCCCGGTCTTCAACGGCGCCAAGGAGAGCGACATCGAGCAGATGCTGGAGATGGCCGGTCTCGACCGTTCGGCCCAGTCGACGCTCTATGACGGCCGCACCGGCGAGCCCTTCGACCGCAAGGTGACGATGGGCTACATCTACATGCTGAAGCTCCACCACCTCGTGGACGACAAGATCCACGCCCGCTCGATCGGCCCCTACTCGCTCGTCACCCAGCAGCCGCTGGGCGGCAAGGCGCAGTTCGGCGGCCAGCGCTTCGGCGAGATGGAGGTCTGGGCGCTGGAGGCCTACGGCGCGGCCTACACGCTCCAGGAGATGCTCACGGTGAAGTCGGACGACGTGGCCGGCCGCACCAAGGTCTACGAGGCGATCGTGCGCGGCGACGACACCTTCGAGGCCGGCATCCCCGAAAGCTTCAACGTGCTCGTCAAGGAGATGCGCTCGCTCGGCCTCAACGTGGAGCTCACCTCCTCGAAGAAGGCGGCCAACGACCAGATCGAGCCGCCGGCGGACGCCGCCGAGTAGCCTCGGCAAGACACCTCCCGTGCCGGCGGCTCGCCGGCACGGTCCGAGCGGGGAGGGGCGGGGCCTCCCGATTCGTTTGAGACGGCCAGCGGCGCCCCGGCAGGGCGCTGCGCCGAACGGAATCAGTACGGCGGCCCTGGCGCGGGGCTCGACCGTCGAGCAAGGAGCGGATCATGAACCAAGAGGTCATGAACCTTTTCAACCAGCAGGCCCAGCCGCAGAGCTTCGACCAGATCAAGATCTCGATCTCTTCGCCCGAGAAGATTCTGTCCTGGTCCTACGGCGAGATCAAGAAGCCCGAGACGATCAACTACCGGACCTTCAAGCCCGAGCGCGACGGCCTGTTCTGCGCCCGCATCTTCGGGCCCATCAAGGACTATGAGTGCTTGTGCGGGAAGTACAAGCGCATGAAGTACAAGGGCGTCATCTGTGAGAAGTGCGGCGTCGAGGTCACGCTGGCGCGCGTCCGGCGCGACCGCATGGGCCATATCGAGCTGGCCGCCCCCGTCGCGCATATCTGGTTCCTGAAGTCGCTGCCGAGCCGCATCGGCCTGCTGCTCGACATGCCCCTCAAGGATCTCGAGCGGATCCTCTATTTCGAATCCTACTGCGTCATCGAGCCGGGCCTCACCCCCCTGAAGGAGCGTCAGCTCCTCTCGGAGGAGGAGTACCTGCGCGCGCAGGAGGAGTATGGCGAGGACTCGTTCACCGCGATGATCGGCGCCGAGGCGATCCGGCGCATCCTCCAGGAGCTCGACCTCGACGGCATCGCCGACGCGCTGCGCGAGGAGATCGCCACCACGACCTCCGAGCTGAAGCCGAAGAAGCTCCTCAAGCGCCTGAAGATCATCGAGGCCTTCCAGATGTCGGGCAACAAGCCCGAGTGGATGATCCTCACCGTGGTGCCGGTGATCCCGCCGGACCTGCGCCCGCTCGTCCCGCTGGACGGCGGCCGCTTCGCCACGTCCGACCTCAACGATCTCTACCGCCGCGTCATCAACCGCAACAACCGCCTCAAGCGGCTGATCGAGCTGCGCGCGCCGGACATCATCATCCGCAACGAGAAGCGCATGCTTCAGGAGGCGGTGGACGCGCTGTTCGATAACGGCCGCCGCGGCCGCGTCATCACGGGCGCCAACAAGCGCCCGCTGAAGTCGCTTGCCGACATGCTGAAGGGCAAGCAGGGCCGCTTCCGCCAGAACCTGCTCGGCAAGCGCGTCGACTATTCCGGCCGCTCGGTCATCGTGGTCGGCCCCGAGCTGAAGCTGCACCAGTGCGGCCTGCCGAAGAAGATGGCGCTGGAGCTGTTCAAGCCCTTCATCTACGCGCGCCTCGACGCCAAGGGTTTCTCGGCCACCGTCAAGCAGGCCAAGAAGCTGGTCGAGAAGGAGAAGCCCGAGGTCTGGGACATCCTGGACGAGGTCATCCGCGAGCATCCGGTGATGCTCAACCGCGCCCCGACCCTGCACCGCCTCGGCATCCAGGCCTTCGAGCCCAAGCTGATCGAGGGCAAGGCGATCCAGCTTCATCCGCTGGTCTGCGCTGCCTTCAACGCCGACTTCGACGGCGACCAGATGGCCGTGCACGTCCCGCTGAGCCTCGAGGCTCAGCTCGAGGCGCGCGTGCTGATGATGTCGACGAACAACATCCTGCACCCGGCCAACGGTCAGCCGATCATCGTGCCCTCGCAGGACATCGTGCTCGGCCTCTACTACCTGTCGATCGTCGGTGAGGGTCTCGTCGGCGCCTTCGACGCGACCAACAAGACCAACCCGATGCAGGGCGTCTACGGCAATATCGGCGAGCTCGAGCACGCGCTGGCCGCCGGCGCGGTCAAGCTGCATTCCAAGATCAAGTGGCGCTGGAAGGGCATCGGTCCCGACGGCGAGCCGCTGACCAAGACCTACGACACGACCCCCGGCCGCGTGATCCTCTCGGGCGCGCTGCCGCTGCACCGGAACGTGCCCTTCGATGTCGTCAACAAGCTGATGACCAAGAAGGAGATCTCGGGGATGATCGACACCGTCTACCGCCACTGCGGTCAGAAGGAGTCGGTGATCTTCTGCGACCGGATCATGGCGCTCGGCTTCAACCACGCCTTCAAGGCGGGCATCTCCTTCGGCAAGGACGACATGGTCGTGCCGGAGAACAAGTGGTCCATCGTCGACGACACGCGCGCGCTGGTGAAGGACTACGAGCAGCAGTACAACGACGGTCTGATCACCCAGGGTGAGAAGTACAACAAGGTCGTCGATGCCTGGGCCAAGTGCTCCGACAAGCTCGCCGCCGAGATGATGGGCCGTATCTCCTCTGTCCGCAAGGACGAGAACGGGGCCGACAAGCAGGTCAACTCGATCTACATGATGAGCCACTCCGGTGCGCGCGGCTCGCCGGCGCAGATGAAGCAGCTCGCCGCCATGCGCGGCCTCATGGCCAAGCCCTCGGGCGAGATCATCGAGACGCCGATCATCTCGAACTTCAAGGAAGGTCTCGACGTTCTCGAGTACTTCAACTCCACCCACGGCGCTCGTAAGGGCCTCGCGGACACGGCGCTGAAGACCGCGAACTCGGGCTACCTGACCCGCCGTCTCGTGGACGTGGCGCAGGACGCCGTCATCCGCGAGGTGGATTGCGGCACGACGAGCGGCATCAAGATGCGCGCCATCATCGATGCCGGCCAGGTCGTGGCGACGCTCGCGATCCGCATTCTCGGCCGCGCCACGGCGGAGGATCTCGTCGCCCAGGACGGCACGGTCATCGTCAAGACCGGCGAGACCATCGAGGAGCGGCACCTGCCCGCCATCCAGGCGGCCGGCATCCAGGAGGTGAAGATCCGCTCCGTGCTCGTCTGCGCGACGAAGAGCGGCGTCTGCGCCACCTGCTACGGGCGCGACCTCGCCCGCGGCACGCCCGTCAACATGGGCGAGGCGGTCGGCGTCATCGCGGCGCAGTCCATCGGCGAGCCGGGCACCCAGCTCACCATGCGCACCTTCCACATCGGCGGCGCCGCCCAGATCGCCGACTCGTCCTTCATCGAGTCGGGCTTCGAGGGCACCATCAAGATCCGCAACCGGGCCATGGCCCGGAACACGGACGGCGATCTCGTCGCCCTCGGCCGCAACGTGGCCGTGGTGGTGGTGGGATCGGACGGGGCCGAGCGCGCCGTCCACCGCCTCCAGTACGGTGCCCGCGTGAAGGTCGACGAGGGCGACACGGTGAAGCGCGGCCAGCGCATCGCCGAGTGGGACCCCTACACCCGCCCGATCCTCACGGAATCGGACGGCGTGGTGGCCTACGAGGACCTCTACGACGGCCAGTCGATGACCGAGACCACCGACGAGTCGACCGGCATCGCCAAGCGCGTCGTCATCGACTGGCGCGGCTCGCCGCGCACGTCGGACCTCAAGCCGGCGATGGTCATCCACGACGCGAGCGGCAAGCCGATCAAGCTGCCGCGCGGCTCGGAGGCGCGCTACTTCCTGCCGGTGGACGCCATCATCGGCTACGATCCGGGCGCCAAGGTGAAGGCCGGCGACATCCTCGCCCGCGTCTCCACGGACTCCGCCAAGACCCGCGACATCACCGGCGGTCTGCCGCGGGTGGCGGAGCTGTTCGAGGCGCGTCGTCCCAAGGACGCGGCGATCATCGCCGAGAAGTCGGGCTCGATCGCCTTCGGACGCGACTACAAGAACAAGCGCCGCTTGACGCTGACGCCGCATGACGGTTCGGAGGCTGTCGAGTACCTGATCCCGAAGGGCAAGCACATCCACCTTCAGGACGGGGATGTGGTCGAGCTCGGCGACTACATCGTCGACGGCAACCCGGCGCCGCACGACATCCTGGCAATCAAGGGCGTGGAGGAACTCGCGGCCTACCTCGTCAACGAGATCCAGGAGGTCTACCGGCTCCAGGGCGTGTCGATCAACGATAAGCACATCGAGGTCATCGTCCGGCAGATGCTGCAGAAGGTCGAAGTCACCGACGGCGGCGATTCCGACATCATCTCGGGCGATCAGATCGACCGCACGGAGTTCGCGGAGATCAACGAGAAGCTCGTCTCGGAAGGCAAGAAGCCGATCCAGGGCGTGCCGGTCCTGCTCGGCATCACCAAGGCGTCGTTGCAGACCAAGTCGTTCATCTCGGCGGCCTCCTTCCAGGAGACGACCCGCGTCCTCACGGAAGCGGCCGTCAACGGCAAGGTCGACCACCTCGAAGGGCTCAAGGAGAACGTCATCGTCGGCTCGCTCATCCCGGCCGGCACGGGCTCGCTGGCCGCCGACATCCGGGCAGTGGCGCGCCGGCGCGATTCGCTCATCCTGCAACAGAAGCAGGCCGAGAGCGGCGCGCAGACCCTGGAAGAGTTGCCCCCGGCCGCCGCCGAGTAAGGCGACCGGCGGGATCGAGACGTTTTGGGAGGGCGGCCGCTTCGGCCGCCCTTCTTCGTTCGCAGGATCGATGTCGCGGCCAAGGTCCCAGGTTCGGGCCGGAGCAATACGCGAGCATTGACGGGCCCACCGCCCTCGAAGACAGTCACGCTTCGGCAGGTCCCGATGATATCGGGCGACGTACGGGCGGGCGGCGATGCGCGGAAAAGTTCTCGACATCGCGGACGCGGCGAAGCCGGGCCTGATCTCGGGCGAGGACAACCAGCGCTATCGCTACACCCTGACGGACCTTCGTAGCGCAGCGCCGCGCACCGGCCAGGAGGTCGATTTCGAACCCTCCGGCACCGATGCGCGCGACGTCTACGCCATCGGCCTGACCCTGCCCGCCGTCACGATCCCCGAGCGCGACTGGGTCTCCTTCTATCTGAGCCCGACCGGACGGATCTCGCGCCGGGACTACTGGCTCTACGGCGTGCTCGCGATCTTCGCGTCGAGCCTGCTCGTCGGCTGGATCCCGATCCTCGGGCAGATCTTCACCCTGGCGACCTCCTGGGCGGGCATCGCCATCGCGTTCAAGCGCTGCCACGATGTCGGCCGCTCCGGCTGGTGGCTGTTCCTGCCCCTCGTTCCGGCCGCGATCGCCGTCATCGGGGGAATCATCGCCGGCGCCTCCAACAACGCGGTGCCGGGAATCGCGATGGCCACGGTCTTCGGACTGATCTGGCTCGGGCTCAGCGTCTGGCTGATCTTCGCTGTTCTCATCCGCCGGGGGGACGAGGGACCGAAGCGTTTCGGGCCCGCGCCCGCCGCAACCCCATTATGACGGTCCTCCGGCCGAAGAATATCCTGCGATAGCATTGACGAGGCGGAGATCGCCGCGTAGACACGCGCCACTTCGGCGGTTCGCTGATCCCCGACGACATCGAGCATTGCTCGTCCGGTTCGTCGGTCCGGCCCCGAGGCTCACATAGCCTGACACCATGTCAGACAATCGGTACGAACGCATTCCTCGGGATGTGCTCCTCTGCCAGAAGCGCCACGGGCCCTGACCGGCTCCTGGCGCATATTCGTTTTGCGGCGCTGCGCGGAGGTTTCTCCGGGTGAGCCGAGGGTTCGAAAACCGGATTCGCGATCGCCTCGCGGCGGTCCATGAGGAAGAGGGCAGAGAATGCCGACGATCAACCAGCTGATCGCTCAGCCGCGCAAGGCGCAGAAGAGCCGCAACAAGGTTCCGGCCCTGGACGCTTGCCCGCAGAAGCGCGGCGTCTGCACCCGCGTCTACACCACGACCCCGAAGAAGCCGAACTCGGCGCTCCGCAAGGTCGCCAAGGTCCGTCTCACCAACGGCTTCGAGGTGATCGGCTACATCCCCGGCGAGGGCCACAACCTTCAGGAGCACTCCGTGGTGATGATCCGCGGCGGCCGCGTGAAGGACCTTCCGGGCGTGCGCTACCACATCCTGCGCGGCGTGCTCGACACGCAGGGCGTCAAGAACCGCAAGCAGCGCCGCTCCAAGTACGGCGCCAAGCGTCCGAAGTAAGTTTTTTCGGACGGCAGTACCAATTTCCACTGCCTCACAAGGATGTCGCCGGCTCTCCCTGGAGATGCTCGAGGCGGCCTGCGTGAGGTGCTTAAGTCCTTGTCTTTTGGAAGTCCCCGAAGATGTCCCGTCGCCATTCCGCCGAGAAGCGTGAGATCATCCCCGACGCCAAGTACGGCGATATCGTGCTGACGAAGTTCATGAACTCGATCATGTACGAGGGGAAGAAGTCTGTCGCCGAGCGCATCGTCTACGGCGCCTTCGACATCGTCGAGAACCGTGCCCGCGCGAACCCCATCGAGGTCTTCCGCGCCGCCCTCGACAACGTCGCCCCGGCGATCGAGGTCCGCTCCCGCCGCGTTGGCGGCGCGACCTACCAGGTCCCCGTCGAGGTTCGCACGGAGCGCCGTCAGGCGCTCGCCATCCGCTGGCTGATCCAGGCCGCCCGCTCGCGCAACGACCGCACCATGGTCGAGCGCCTGTCGGCCGAGCTGCTCGACGCGGCCAACAACCGCGGCAACGCCGTCAAGAAGCGGGAAGACACGCACCGGATGGCGGAAGCCAACCGCGCCTTCTCGCACTACCGCTGGTAAGCGGTTCGTCCGTCTCTTTCAGGAGCACGCGTTATGCCCCGCACGCACGCGATCGAGGACTACCGCAACTTCGGCATCATGGCCCACATCGATGCCGGCAAGACCACGACCACCGAGCGGATCCTCTACTACACCGGCAAGTCCCATAAGATCGGCGAGGTCCATGAGGGCGCCGCCACCATGGACTGGATGGAGCAGGAGCAGGAGCGCGGCATCACGATCACGTCCGCCGCGACGACGTGCTTCTGGCGCGAGAAGCGCCTGAACATCATCGACACCCCCGGCCACGTCGACTTCACCATCGAGGTCGAGCGCTCCCTGCGCGTGCTCGACGGCGCCGTCTGCGTGCTCGACGGCAACCAGGGCGTCGAGCCCCAGACCGAGACCGTCTGGCGTCAGGCCGACAAGTACGACGTGCCGCGTGTCGTGTTCGTCAACAAGATGGACAAGATCGGCGCCGACTTCTTCAAGTGCGTCCAGGACATCATCACCCGCGTCGCCGGCAAGCCGGTCTGCCTTCAGCTGCCGATCGGCGCCGAGAGCTCCTTCAAGGGCGTCATCGACCTCATCAAGATGAAGGCCATCGTCTGGTCGGGTGAGGCGCTCGGCGCCAACTACGACGAGGAAGAGATCCCGGCCGACCTCGCCGATCAGGCTGCGGAGTACCGCACCAAGATGATCGAGGCCTGCGTCGAGCTCGATGACGACGCCATGACCGCCTATCTCGACGGCGTCGAGCCGGACGAGGCGACCCTGCGCAAGCTGGTGCGCCGCGCCGTGCAGCTGCGCGCCTTCCATCCCGTGCTCTGCGGCTCGGCCTTCAAGAACAAGGGCGTCCAGCCGCTCCTCGACGCGGTGGTCGACTACCTGCCGTCCCCCGCCGACCGCGGCGAGATCAAGGGCCTCGACTTCAAGACCGAGGAAGAGATCGTCCGTCACCCGACGGATTCCGATCCCTTCTCCATGCTCGCCTTCAAGATCATGGACGACCCCCATGTCGGCACGATCACCTTCTGCCGCGTGTACTCGGGCAAGGTGGAGTCCGGCGCCAACGTGCTGAACTCCTCGCGCGACAAGAAGGAGCGCGTCGGCCGCATGCTCCTCATGCACGCCAACAACCGTGAGGACGTGAAGGAAGCCTTCGCCGGCGACATCGTGGCGCTGGCCGGTCTCAAGGAGACCCGCACCGGCGACACCCTGTCGGATCCGGTCAAGGCCGTGATCCTCGAGAAGATGGAGTTCCCCGAGCCCGTCATCGAGATCGCCGTCGAGCCGAAGTCGAAGGCCGACCAGGAGAAGCTCGGCATCGCGCTCTCGAAGCTCGCCGCGGAGGATCCGTCCTTCCGCGTCTCCACCGATCAGGAGTCCGGCCAGACCATCCTCAAGGGGATGGGCGAGCTCCATCTCGACATCAAGGTCGACATCCTGCGCCGCACCTACAAGGTCGACGCGAATATCGGCCAGCCGCAGGTCGCCTATCGCGAGAAGCTGACCAAGCGCACCGAGATCGACTACACCCATAAGAAGCAGACCGGTGGTACCGGCCAGTTCGCGCGGGTGAAGTTCGTGGTCGAGCCGAACGAGCCCGGCAAGGGCTTCGAGTTCGCCTCGAAGATCATCGGCGGCGCGGTGCCGAAGGAGTACATCCCCGGCGTCGAGAAGGGCCTCAACTCGGTGCTCGGCGCCGGCATCCTCGCCGGCTTCCCGGTGGTCGACATCAAGGTCGAGCTGATCGACGGCGCCTACCACGACGTCGACTCGTCCGCTCTGGCGTTCGAGATCGCCTCCCGCGCGGCCCTGCGCGAGGCGCTCCAGAAGGGCGGCTCGGTGCTGCTCGAGCCGGTGATGAAGGTCGAGGTCGTGTCGCCGGAAGAGTATACCGGCTCGGTCATCGGCGACCTGAACTCCCGCCGCGGCCAGATCCAGGGCCAGGACATGCGCGGCAATGCCAACGTCATCAACGCGATGGTGCCGCTGGCCAACATGTTCGGCTACGTGAACCAGCTGCGCTCCTTCTCGCAGGGACGCGCGAACTTCACGATGCAGTTCGACCATTACGAGGAAGTGCCGCGCGGCGAGGCCGACAAAGTCATCGCCAAGTACGCCTAAGGGCGACCGCAACATCCTCAACCGAAACATCTGACTGACGGAGGCTACCATGGCCAAAGAGAAGTTTTCGCGCACGAAGCCGCACTGCAACATTGGGACGATTGGGCACGTCGATCACGGGAAGACGTCCTTGACGGCTGCGATCACGAAGGTTCTTGCGGAGACGGGCGGGGCGACGTTCACGGCCTACGACCAGATCGACAAGGCTCCCGAGGAGAAGGCGCGCGGCATCACGATCTCGACGGCGCATGTCGAGTACGAGACCACGAACCGTCACTACGCGCATGTCGACTGCCCCGGCCACGCCGACTACGTGAAGAACATGATCACCGGCGCGGCGCAGATGGACGGCGCCATCCTGGTGGTGTCGGCGGCCGACGGCCCGATGCCGCAGACCCGCGAGCACATCCTGCTCGCCCGTCAGGTCGGCGTGCCGGCGCTGGTGGTGTTCCTCAACAAGGTCGACCTCGTGGACGACGAGGAGCTGCTCGAGCTCGTCGAGATGGAGGTGCGCGAGCTCCTCTCCAAGTACGACTTCCCCGGCGACGACATCCCGATCACCAAGGGCTCGGCCAAGGTGGCGCTGGACAACGGCGACAAGAAGGTCGGCCATGACGCCGTGCTGGCGCTGATGGCTAGCGTCGACGCCTACATCCCGCAGCCGGAGCGTCCCATCGACATGCCGTTCCTGATGCCCATCGAGGACGTGTTCTCGATCTCGGGCCGCGGCACGGTGGTGACGGGCCGCGTCGAGCGCGGCATCGTCAAGGTCGGCGAGACCGTCGAGATCGTCGGCATCCGCGACACCCAGACCACCACGGTCACGGGCGTCGAGATGTTCCGCAAGCTGCTCGACCAGGGCCAGGCCGGCGACAATGTCGGCGTGCTCCTGCGCGGCACCAAGCGCGAGGACGTCGAGCGCGGCCAGGTCGTGTGCAAGCCGGGCTCGGTCAAGCCCCACACCAAGTTCAAGGCCGAGGCCTACATCCTCACCAAGGAGGAGGGCGGCCGCCACACGCCGTTCTTCACCAACTACCGCCCGCAGTTCTACTTCCGCACCACCGACGTGACCGGCATCTGCACGCTGCCCGAGGGCACCGAGATGGTCATGCCCGGCGACAACGTCACCATGGACGTGGCCCTCATCGTCCCCGTCGCCATGGAGGAGAAGCTCCGCTTCGCCATCCGTGAGGGCGGCAGAACCGTCGGCGCCGGCGTCGTCGCCGCCATCAACGAGTAATTCCCGGACACACCATCCGTCAGGGGACGATTGAGGGGCGGGCCCTCGCGCCCGCCCTTCCACGTTCCCGTCGAGGTTTTCAGGTCATGAACGGTCAGAACATCCGCATTCGCCTCAAGGCGTTCGATCACCGCATCCTCGATGCGTCGACCCGTGAGATCGTCTCCACGGCCAAGCGCACCGGCGCCCAGATCCGTGGGCCCATCCCGCTGCCGACCCACATCGAGAAGTTCACCGTCAACCGCTCGCCGCACATCGACAAGAAGTCGCGCGAGCAGTTCGAGATGCGCACGCACAAGCGGGTGCTCGATATCGTCGACCCGACCCCCCAGACCGTGGACGCGCTGATGAAGCTCGACCTCGCCGCTGGCGTGGACGTGGAGATCAAGCTCTAAGTCCCGCCGGGATTTAGAGCTTACCGTTTCATCGCGCGAGGGAGAGACCTATGCGCTCAGGCGTCATCGCACGGAAGGTCGGCATGACCCGCGTCTTCACAGACGCAGGGGAACACGTGCCCGTCACAGTGCTCCAGATCGATCAGTGCCAAGTCGTGGCACACCGGACCATCGAGAAGAACGGCTACGTCGCGCTCCAGGTGGGCGTCGGCAAGGCCAAGGTGAAGAACGTCTCGGCCGCCGAGCGCGGTCGCTTCGCCATCGCCAAGGTCGAGCCGAAGCAGAAGCTCGCCGAGTTCCGGGTGAGCGAGGACAAGCTCATCCCGGTCGGCGCCGAGATCACCGCGGACCACTTCATCCCCGGTCAGTTCGTCGACGTGACGGGCACGACCACGGGTAAGGGCTTCGCCGGCGGCATCAAGCGCTGGAACTTCGGCGGTCTGCGCGCCACCCACGGCGTGTCCGTGTCGCACCGCTCGATCGGTTCGACCGGCGGCCGTCAGGATCCGGGCAAGACCTTCAAGAACAAGAAGATGCCCGGCCACATGGGCGTCGAGCGCGTGACCACGCAGAACCTGAAGGTCGTCCGCACCGATCCGGAGCGCGGCCTCATCCTGGTCGAGGGTGCCGTTCCCGGCGTCGCCGGCGGCTGGATCCAGGTCCGCGACGCGGTCAAGCGCAAGCTGCCCGCCGACGTTCCGCAGCCCGGCAAGTTCCGTGAGAACGGCGCCGCCGCGGCCCCCGAGGCTCCCGCTTCCGAGGAGAACGCGTGATGAAGCTCGATATCACCACGCTCGACGGCGAGGGCGCCGGCTCGGTCGAGCTCGACGAGGCCATCTTCGGCCTCGAGCCCCGTCCCGACCTGCTCCAGCGCATGGTCCGCTGGCAGCTCGCCAAGCGCCGCGCCGGCACCCATGCGGTCAAGAACCGCTCGGAGGTCGACCGTACGCGCAAGAAGCTCTACAAGCAGAAGGGCACCGGCAACGCCCGTCACGGCGCGGCCTCCGCTCCGCAGTTCCGCGGCGGCGGCCGGGCCTTCGGTCCGGTGGTGCGCGACCACGGCCACGACCTTCCCAAGAAGGTCCGCGCCCTGGCGCTGCGTCACGCCCTCTCGGCCAAGGCCAAGGACTCCACGCTCATCATCGTCGATGACGTGAAGATCACCGAGGCCAAGACCAAGGGTCTGGTCGAGCGCTTCGAGAAGCTCGGCTTCGTGAGCGCACTGATCATCGGCGGTGCCGAGGTCGACGTGAATTTCGGTCGCGCCGCCCGCAACATCCCGCAGATCGACGTGCTGCCCGTGCAGGGCATCAACGTCTACGACATCCTGCGCCGCGAGAAGCTGGTTCTCACCCGCGCGGCCGTCGAGGCGCTGGAGGCGCGTTTCAAATGAGTGCCGATCCGCGCCACTACGACATCATCGTCTCCCCGGTCATCACCGAGAAGGCGACGAACCTCACCGAGCAGAACAAGGTCGTCTTCCGGGTCGCCCCGACCGCGACCAAGCCGCAGATCAAGGAAGCGGTGGAGCGCCTGTTCGATGTCAAGGTGACGGGCGTGAACACGCTCGTGACCAAGGGAAAGAAGAAGATCTTCCGCGGCATGCGCGGGCAGCGTTCGGACGTGAAGAAGGCGATCGTCACCCTCGCCGAGGGCGACACGATCGACGTCACGACCGGCCTGTGAGATCTGACCGGGTTTAGGGAATTCAGCCGATGGCCTTGAAGACATTCAAACCGGTCACGCCGAGCCTTCGCCAGCTCGTGCTGGTCGATCGCCGCGAGCTCTACAAGGGCAAGCCGGTCAAGTCGCTGACGGAGGGCAAGTCGTCCTCCGGCGGCCGCAACAATCTCGGTCGCATCACCGTCCGCTTCCGCGGCGGCGGCCACAAGCGCTCGCTGCGCAACGTCGATTTCAAGCGGCGGATGCAGCCGGGCGTCGCCGCCAATGTCGAGCGGATCGAGTACGATCCGAACCGCACGGCGTTCATCGCGCTGATCGCCTTCCCCGATGGCACGCAGAGCTACATCCTGGCTCCGCAGCGCCTGTCGCCGGGCGACAAGGTGATCTCGGGCGACCAGGTCGATATCAAGCCGGGCAACGCGGGTCCGATCGGCAACATGCCGGTGGGCACGATCGTCCACAATGTCGAGCTGAAGATCGGCAAGGGCGGCGCGCTGGCGCGTTCGGCGGGCAACTACGCCCAGATCGTCGGCCGCGACCAGGGCTACGTGACGCTGCGCCTCAACTCGGGCGAGCAGCGCCTCGTGCACGGGCAGTGCTACGCCAGCGTCGGCGCGGTCTCGAACCCGGACCACATGAACATCTCGCTCGGCAAGGCCGGGCGCAACCGCTGGCTCGGAAAGCGTCCGCATAACCGCGGCGTCGCGATGAACCCGGTCGATCACCCGCACGGCGGCGGCGAGGGACGGACCTCGGGCGGCCGCAACCCGGTCACGCCCTGGGGCGTGCCCACGAAGGGGAAGAAGACCCGCTCCAACAAGCGGACCGACGTCTTCATCCTGTCCAGCCGCCACAACCGCAAGAAGTAACGATCATGGCACGCTCACTCTGGAAAGGGCCGTTCGTCGACGGCTACCTCTTCAAGAAGGCCGAGGCCGCGCGCGGTTCGTCGCGCTCCGAGGTCATCAAGATCTGGAGCCGCCGCTCCACGGTCCTGCCGCAGTTCGTCGGGCTGACGTTCGGCGTTCACAACGGACAGAAGCACATCCCGGTCTACGTTTCCGAGGAAATGGTCGGTCACAAGTTCGGCGAGTTCGCGCCGACCCGCACCTTCCACGGTCACGCGGCCGACAAGAAGGCGAAGAGGCGCTGACATGGGCAAGGCTGCCACCCCCCGCGCGCTCCCCGAGAACGAGGCGAAGGCCGTTGCGCGCATGCTGCGCATCAGCCCTCAGAAGCTCAATCTCGTGGCGGCGCTGATCCGCGGCAAGAAGGTCGAGACGGCGCTGGCCGATCTCGAATTCTCCCGCAAGCGCATCGCGCGCGAGGTCAAGAAGTGCCTCGAGAGCGCCATCGCGAACGCCGAGAACAACCACGAGCTCGATGTCGACGACCTCGTCGTCAGCCAGGCCTTCGTCGGCAAGGCGCTCGTGCTCAAGCGGTTCCACGCCCGCGCCCGCGGCCGCGGCGCCCGCATCCTGAAGCCCTTCTCGAACCTCACCATCGTGGTTCGCGAAGTCCCGACCGCCGAAGCGGCGTGAGGAGGACCTGATGGGCCAGAAAGTCAATCCGATCGGTCTTCGGCTCGGCATCAACCGGACCTGGGACTCCCGCTGGTTCGCCGGCAAGGGCGAGTACGCCAAGCTGATGCATGAGGACGTCGCCATCCGCGCCGCCCTGATGAAGCAGCTCAAGCAGGCTGCCGTCTCGAAGATCGTCATCGAGCGTCCGCACCGGAAGTGCCGCGTCACCATCCACTCGGGCCGTCCGGGCGTGGTGATCGGCAAGAAGGGCGCGGATATCGAGAAGCTGCGCAAGCTCGTCGGCACGATGACCAAGGCCGACGTGACCATCAACATCGTCGAGGTGCGCAAGCCCGAGATCGACGCCACCCTGGTGGCCGACTCGATCGCCCAGCAGCTCGAGCGCCGCGTCGCCTTCCGTCGCGCCATGAAGCGCGCCGTGCAGTCGGCCATGCGCCTGGGCGCCGAGGGCATCCGGATCAACTGCTCCGGCCGTCTCGGCGGCGCCGAGATCGCGCGCCAGGAATGGTACCGCGAGGGCCGCGTGCCGCTGCATACGCTGCGCGCCGACGTCGATTACGGCGTCGCCACGGCGTTCACCACCTACGGGACCTGCGGCATCAAGGTCTGGGTGTTCAAGGGCGAGATCCTCGAGCACGACCCCATGGCCCAGGACAAGAAGGCCCAGGACGAGGGCGGCCGTTCCGGCGGGCGCCGTGATCGCGACGGCGAGGGTGGACGCGGCGACCGCGGCCGCCGCGAGCCGACGCACGCCTGAGCCCGTGAGAGGTAACGAGCCATGCTGCAACCCAAGAAGACGAAGTTCCGCAAGCAGTTCAAGGGCCGCATCCACGGTGCGGCCAAGGGCGGCTTCGATCTGAACTTCGGCCAGTTCGGCCTGAAGGCCGTCGAGCCGGAGCGCATCACCGCGCGCCAGATCGAGGCGGCCCGCCGCGCGATCACACGCGAGATGAAGCGCCAGGGCCGCGTCTGGATCCGCGTGTTCCCGGATGTCCCGGTCTCGTCCAAGCCCACGGAAGTCCGCATGGGCTCGGGCAAGGGCGCGCCGGACTACTGGGCCGCGCGCATCCATCCCGGCCGCATCATGTTCGAGGTCGACGGCGTCGCCGAGGATATCGCCCGCGAGGCCCTGCGCCTCGGCGCGGCGAAGCTCCCCGTGCGGACCCGCGTCGTCGCCCGCATCGCCGACTAAGAGGAGACGAGGATCATGAAGTCCTCCCAGAGGCTGTCTGATCTGCGTGCCCTGTCCGCCGATCAGCTTACCGACGAGTTGCTCAACCTGAAGAAGGAGCAGTTCAACCTGCGCTTCCAGGGTGCCACCGGGCAGCTCGAGAACGTCGCCCGCGTCCGCGAGGTCCGCCGCGACATCGCCCGCGTCCGCACCCTTCAGCGTCAGAAGACGCTGGCCGAAGCGAAGGCCTGAGGAGTTTCATCATGCCCAAGCGCATTCTTCAGGGTGTCGTCGTCAGCGACAAGCAGGACAAGACCGTCGTCGTGAAGGTGGAGCGCCGCTTCACCCACCCGGTGATGAAGAAGACCGTCCGTCGCTCGAAGAACTATCATGCCCATGACGAGGGCAACGTCGCCAAGGTCGGCCAGACGGTGTTCATCGAGGAGTCGCGGCCCTTCTCCAAGCTCAAGACCTGGAAGCTGGTCGAGAGCGGCGAGGCCGAGGCCGCCGCGAGCGCCTGATTTTGGCCGGGGCGCATCTTTTGCGCGCCCCGGTATCTTGCGCCGGGGGCCGGATCGCGCTAAGCGACCGCCCTTCGCGATAGAGTGTCGAGGGCGCGCCCCGTCCTCCTTCGACTGCGTTCGACCGCGCCGGCGTTGAACACGCCTTCGGCGCGGTCTGTCTTATTGGCCGGAGACATCAGATCTCCATCAGGCGTCGTCCGCCGGGCAATACCGCCCGCGTGCGGAAACCCGCCTGAAACAAGGAAAGGTCACTTCCGTGATCCAGATGCAGACGAATCTGGACGTCGCCGACAATTCCGGTGCGCGCCGCGTGATGTGCATCAAGGTGCTCGGCGGGTCGAAGCGCAAATATGCCGGCGTCGGCGACGTCATCGTGGTCTCCGTGAAGGAGGCGATCCCGCGCGGCCGCGTGAAGAAGGGCGACGTCATGAAGGCGGTCGTCGTTCGCACCGCCAAGGACGTGAAGCGTCCCGACGGCTCGGTGATCCGCTTCGACAAGAACGCGGCCGTCCTGATCAACAATCAGAAGGAGCCGATCGGCACCCGCATCTTCGGACCGGTGCCGCGCGAGCTTCGCGCGCGCAACCACATGAAGATCATCTCGCTCGCGCCGGAGGTGCTGTGATGGCCGCCAAGATCAAGAAGGGCGACACGGTCGTCGTCCTCACCGGCCGCGACAAGGGTCGCTCCGGCGAGGTCGTCCAGGTGCTCCCGAAGGAGGACCGCGCGGTCGTCCGCGGCATCAACCTGGTCAAGCGCCACCAGCGCCAGACCCAGAACGCCGAGGGCGGCATCATCTCCAAGGAGGCCGCCATCCACCTGTCCAACATCGCCGTCGCCGACCCCAAGGACGGGCAGCCGACGCGGGTTGGGTTCCGCATTCTCGACGACGGGCGCAAGGTCCGGTTCGCCAAGCGCTCGGGGGATCTGATCGATGGCTGAGGCAAACAAGGACGCCTACGCGCCGCGTCTTCGCAAGCACTACGACGAGGTGGTTCGCCAGAAGCTCATCGAGCAGTTCGGCTACAAGAACCCCATGCAGGTGCCGCAGATCGAGAAGATCGTCATCAACATGGGCGTCGGCGAGTCCACCGCCGATTCCAAGAAGGCCACCGTCGCCGCCGGCGACCTAGCGCTGATCGCCGGCCAGAAGCCGGTCATCACCCGCGCCCGCAAGGCCATCGCGACCTTCAAGGTCCGTGAGGGCATGCCGATCGGCTGCAAGGTCACGCTGCGCAAGCAGCGCATGTACGAGTTCATGGACCGGCTGATCACCATCGCGCTCCCCCGCGTGCGCGACTTCCGCGGCCTGAACCCGAAGTCCTTCGACGGACGCGGCAACTACGCCCTCGGCCTCAAGGAGCACCTCGTGTTCCCGGAGATCTCCTACGACAAGGCCGAGCAGACCTGGGGCATGGACATCGTCGTCGCGACGTCCGCCACCACCGACGAGGAGGCCCGCGCCCTGCTGGCCGCCTTCAAGTTCCCGTTCCGGCAGTAAGGCCCGACAAGAGCCTTATACGCGGACACCGGAGACCATAGAGACATGGCGAAGAAGAGTTCAGTCGAAAACAACAACCGGCGCAAGGCGCTGGTCAAGCGGTTCGCCGAGAAGCGCAAGGCGCTGCTCGCGGTCGCCAACAACGAGGCCCTCGAGATGGAGGAGCGCTTCGAGGCGCGCCTCAAGCTCGCGGAGCTGCCGCGCAACTCGTCGGCGACCCGCATCCGCAACCGCTGCGAGATCACCGGCCGCCCGCGCGCCTTCTACCGCAAGATCGGCGTCTCGCGCGTCGCCCTTCGGGAGCTCGGCAACCGGGGGCTCATCCCCGGCCTGGTCAAGTCGAGCTGGTAAGGAGGGCATACCATGGTCAACGATCCCGTGGGTGACATGCTCACCCGTATCCGCAACGGCCAGATGCGCCGTCGCAACGTCGTCCAGACGCCGGGCTCGCGCCTGCGCGCCAGCGTGCTCGAGGTGCTGAAGTCGGAAGGCTTCATCCGCGACTACGCCAAGACGGACCTCGGCAACGGCCGCAGCGAGTTCGCCATCGAGCTCAAGTACTACGACGGAAAGCCGGTGATCCGCTCGATCCAGCGCGTGTCGAAGCCCGGCCGCCGCGTCTATTCGTCGGTGAACGAGCTGCCGCGCGTCGCCGACGGTCTCGGCGTCACCATCGTCTCCACCCCGCAGGGCGTCATGGCCGACCACGAGGCGCGCGAGCGCAACGTCGGCGGTGAAGTGCTCTGCAAGGTGTTCTGAGCGGGGAGGAGGACAGATGTCTCGCGTAGGCAAGAAGCCCGTCCCCGTCCCGTCCGGCGTGACCGCCACGGTGACCGGCCAGACGGTGAAGATGAAGGGTTCGAAGGGCGAACTCCAGTTCGTGGTGCCGAACCTCGTCGACGTGGAACTCAAGGACGGCGCCGTCTCGGTGCAGCCCAAGAACCAGTCGAAGCAGGCCCGCTCGCTGTGGGGCACCTCGCGCGCCCAGGTCGCGAACCTTGTCACCGGCGTGTCGAAGGGCTTCGAGAAGAAGCTCGAGATCACCGGCGTCGGCTATCGCGCCGCCATGGCCGGCAAGGCCCTGAAGCTGTCCCTCGGGTACAGCCACGACATCGAGTACGAGATCCCGGCCGGCATCACCATCGTGACGCCCAAGCCCACGGAGATCGTGATCTCGGGCATCGACCGTCAGGTCGTCGGCCAGGTCGCGGCGGAGATCCGCGAGTACCGCGGCCCCGAGCCCTACAAGGGCAAGGGCGTGAAGTACGAGGGCGAGTTCATCTTCCGCAAGGAAGGCAAGAAGAAGTAAGGAGGGCTGAGACATGTCACGCAAACTCGAAGCCCTCGATCGTCGCAAGGCGCGCGTTCGCCGGGCCCTCAAGGCCGCCGCCAACGGGCGTCCCCGGTTGTCGGTGTTCCGTTCGTCCAAGCAGATCTACGTCCAGGTCATCGACGACGCGCAGGGCAAGACCCTCGCCTCGGCCTCGTCCGTGGACAAGGAGCTGCGCGCGAGCCTCAAGACCGGCGCGGACGTCGCCGCGGCCTCGGCCGTGGGCAAGCTCGTCGCCGAGCGCGCCCAGAAGGCCGGCGTCTCGAAGGTCATCTTCGACCGCTCGGGCTACATCTACCACGGCCGCGTCAAGGCGCTGGCCGACGCCGCCCGCGAGGGCGGCCTGGACTTCTAAGGCTCTCGCCCGCGAGGGCGGCCTGGACTTCTGAACGGACTCTCCTCTCCCTTGCGGGGAGGAGCCGGAGGTGGGGGTGGTGCCGGATGAGGCTCAAAGGCCTTTTCTGCACCACCCCCACCCCTTCCCCCTCCCCGCAAGGGTGAGGGGAATCGAGCGAGCGGATGGTTCGTATCCGCGCCAGTGAGATGAACGGAAAAAGACATGGCACGTGAACGTGAAGGCGGGGGCCGCGGCCGCCGCGAGGACCGGGAGGAGCGCGACAGCGAGTTCGTGGACAAGCTCGTCCACATCAACCGCGTCGCCAAGGTCGTGAAGGGCGGACGCCGCTTCGGCTTCGCCGCGCTGGTCGTCGTCGGCGACCAGAAGGGCCGCGTCGGCTTCGGCCACGGCAAGGCCCGTGAGGTGCCGGAGGCCATCCGCAAGGCCACCGAGGCCGCCAAGCGCGGCCTGGTCCGCGTGTCGCTTCGCGAGGGCCGGACCCTCCACCACGACGTGCAGGGCCGTCACGGCGCCGGCAAGGTCATCCTGCGCGCGGCGCCCGCCGGTACCGGCATCATCGCCGGCGGCCCGATGCGCGCCGTGTTCGAGACCCTCGGCATGCAGGACGTGGTGGCGAAGAGCCTCGGCTCCTCGAACCCCTACAACCTCGTGCGCGCCACCTTCGAGGCGCTCAAGAACGAGGACAGCCCGCGCTCCGTCGCGGCCCGCCGTGGCCTCAAGGTCTCCGCCCTCCAGTCGCGCCGCCGCGACGCCGACCCTTCGGACACGTCCGAAGCGGCCGTCGCCTAAGGGGAGGGTGCAATGGCAACGAAGACCGTTCGCGTCGAGCAGATCGGCTCGCCGATCCGCCGCGAGGCCTCCCAGCGCGCGACGCTGGTCGGCCTGAAGCTCAACAAGCTGCACCGGGTTTCCGAGCTGGAGGATACTCCCTCCGTGCGCGGCATGATCCGCAAGGTGCAGCACCTCGTGCGCGTCCTCGACGGCGCGGCTTGAGGAGGGCACCATGAAGCTCAACGACATCAGCGACAACGACGGCGCCACCAAGAACCGGATGCGCGTCGGACGGGGCATCGGCTCCGGCAAGGGCAAGACCGCGGGGCGCGGCGTGAAGGGCCAGAAGGCCCGCACCGGCGTGTCCATCAAGGGCTTCGAGGGCGGCCAGATGCCGCTGCATCGTCGCCTGCCGAAGCGCGGCTTCAACAACATCCACGCCGCCGATCTGAACGAGGTCAATCTCGGCCGGATCCAGGAGGCCGTGGACGCGGGCAAGCTCGACAAGGCCGCGACCGTCACGGTCGAGACCCTGGTGGCCGCCGGCATCCTCGCCCGTCCCCGCGACGGCGTGAAGCTGCTCGGCGTCGGCGACCTCACCGCGAAGCTCTCCTTCGAGGTGACCCGCGCGTCGAAGTCCGCTGTCGAGGCGGTGGAGAAGGCCGGCGGCAGCGTCACGGTCGTGTACGCCCAGGGCGTCTCGACCCGCGGCGGCGCCGAAGCCTCCGCCTGACGAGCCCGGTTGCGCCTCCCAGGCGCAGCCCTTAAGTCGAAGCGTCAGCGGCGGCCCGTGCAACCTCGCGCGGCCGCCGTTGCTCATTCAAGCGGTCCCTCGACCGTCTCAGGATCAGTAGCGCCATGGCCTCAGCCGCCGAGCAGCTTGCCGCGAATCTCAACTTCGGCGCCATCGCCAAGGCGGACGAGCTCAAGAAGCGCATCTGGTTCACCCTCGGCGCGCTCGTCGTGTTCCGGCTGGGCACCTACATTCCGATTCCGGGCATCGATCCCGAGCAGTTCGCGCGCAACTTCCAGCAGCAGGCCGGCGGCGTGCTGGGGCTGTTCAACATGTTCTCCGGCGGTGCCGTCGAGCGCATGGCGATCTTCGCGCTCAACATCATGCCCTACATCTCGTCCTCGATCATCATCCAGCTCCTCACCTCGGTGATCCCGAGCCTCGAGGCGCTGAAGAAGGAGGGCGAATCCGGCCGCAAGGTCATCAACCAGTACACGCGCTACCTCACCGTGCTGCTGGCGCTGGTGCAGTCCTGGGGCATCGCGGTGGGCCTGCAATCGTCGAGCGCGGCCATCGACCCCGGCCCGTTCTTCCTGCTCTCGACTGTGATCACGCTCACCGGCGGCACGCTGTTCCTGATGTGGATCGGCGAGCAGATCACCTCGCGCGGCATCGGCAACGGCTCCTCGCTCATCATCTTCGCCGGCATCGTGGCGCATCTGCCCACCGCCATCCTCGGCGCGCTTGAGCTCGGCCGCACGGGCGCGCTCTCCACCGTCGTGATCCTCGGGGTCGGCCTGGCGGCGGTCGGCCTCGTCTACTTCATCGTGTTCATGGAGCGGGCCCAGCGCCGGCTGCTGATCAACTACCCCAAGCGCCAGGTCGGCAACCGCATGTACGAGGGCCAGACCTCGTTCCTGCCGCTGAAGCTCAACACCTCGGGCGTCATCCCGCCGATCTTCGCCTCCTCGCTGCTGCTGCTGCCGGCCACCGTGGCGAGCTTCTCGGCGAACCAGGGCTCCTCGGGTTTCCTGGGCACGCTCACCACCTATCTCGGCCACGGGCGGCCTCTCTACATGCTGCTCTATGCGGCGCTGATCATCTTCTTCGCCTTCTTCTACACGGCGGTGGTGTTCAACCCGCAGGAGACCGCCGACAACCTGAAGAAGCATGGCGGCTTCATCCCCGGCATCCGGCCCGGCGAGCGCACCGCCGCCTTCATCGACAAGGTGCTGACGCGGATCACCGCCATCGGCGCGCTCTACCTGACTTTCGTCTGTCTGGTGCCGGAGATCCTGGCGTCCTATGCCTCGGCCAGCCTCGGCTTCGGCGGCACCTCGCTGCTGATCGTGGTCTCCGTGACCATGGACACCGTGGCCCAGGTGCACGGGCACCTCATGGCCCACCAGTACGAGGGGCTCGTGAAGAAGGCGAAGCTGCGCGGAGCCTCCCCGGCCGGGCGGCGACGCTAAAAGGCTCGATCGATTCGCCGGCAACAAACTCGGCCGGACCATAAGCCCTCCTACTTTTCTCCGACTCGCAGGAGCCGGGAAACCGTCTAGAAGGGCTTGAGACGCGGCGTCGCTGGGAGGCTTCGCCGTTCGCCCAGATAAGCCCCGCGCCGGGTACGACGCGGACAGGCACGGACGAGGAATACGACGCCATGCGCATCATTCTGCTTGGCCCCCCCGGCGCGGGGAAGGGAACGCAGTCCGAGCGGATCGTGGAGCGCTTCGGCATCCCGCAGTTGTCGACGGGCGACATGCTGCGCGCGGCGGTGGCCGCCGGCACCCCGGTCGGTCTCGAAGCCAAGGCGGTGATGGAGAGCGGCGGGCTCGTCTCCGACACCACCGTCGTCGGCATCGTCGCCGACCGCATCGAGGAGTCGGACGCCAAGCGCGGCTTCATCCTCGACGGCTTCCCGCGCACCGTGGAACAGGCCGCCGCCCTCGACGCCATGCTGGCGAGGAAGGGCATCGCGCTCTCCGCCGTGGTCGAGTTCAAGGTCGACGAGACGGCGCTTCTCGGCCGCATCGCCAAGCGCGCGGAGGAGACCGCCGCCCGCGGCCAGCCGGTGCGCAAGGACGACACGCCGGAGGTGTTCAAGACCCGCCTCGACGCCTATCGCAAGCAGACCGCGCCGCTGTCGGACTACTACGCCAAGACCGGCCTGCTGCACGTCATCGACGGGATGCAGCCGATCGACACGGTGACGCAGAAGACCATGTCCGTGCTCGGGCAGCATGCCGAGACGGCCGCCTCCTGAGCGCCGACATCGGTTGACATCGATGCCGGCCCGCGCTAGCAGGCCGGACTTCGTCCAGGCGGTACTTGGTTCGGGGCGCTCCTCGCGGAGCGGCTGCGGGCCGATTTGTCGTTGACGGGCAGCGCGCAGGGGCCGGCCTCCACCGGACGCGCGCTGAAGAACGCAGAAAACGGCCCGGCCGCAAGGCGCCGGGCTCACATGGAGTGAGAAACTTGGCCCGTATCGCAGGCGTCAACATCCCGACGAACAAGCGCGTCGTCATCGCGCTTCAGTACATCCACGGCATCGGCTCCAAGAAGGCCGAGGAGATCACCGAGAAGGTCGGCATTCCGGCCGAGCGGCGCGTGAACCAGCTCACCGACGCCGAGGTGCTCCAGATCCGCGAAGCCATCGACCGCGACTACATCGTCGAGGGCGATCTGCGCCGCGAAGTCTCGATGAATATCAAGCGGCTGATGGATCTCGGCTGCTATCGCGGCCTGCGTCACCGCAAGCAGCTTCCCGTGCGCGGCCAGCGCACCCACACCAACGCCCGCACCCGTAAGGGCAAGGCGAAGCCGATCGCCGGCAAGAAGAAGTAATTTTTTGAACTTGGGAGGCCGTGCTTCGCTCGGCCTCCTTCGCGTCGCGACGGGTGTCCCGCAACGGGCTCCGGCGTGACAGGCCGGCAGTCCGTAAGCGCGCCGGCCAAGTCCCAAAAAAAATCCCGAGCGCCTGGAATTACGGGCGTGCCTGAAGGAAGAGACTGAACAGATATGGCCAAGGAACCGACCCGCGTCCGCCGGCGCGAACGCAAGAACATCGTCTCCGGCGTCGCGCATGTGAACGCGTCGTTCAACAACACGATGGTCACCATCACCGACGCGCAGGGCAACACCATCTCCTGGTCGTCCTCCGGCGCCATGGGCTTCAAGGGCTCGCGCAAGTCGACCCCGTATGCCGCCCAGGTCGCGGCCGAGGACGCCGCCCGCAAGGCCGCCGAGCACGGCATGCGCACCCTCGAGGTCGAGGTCTCCGGTCCCGGCTCCGGCCGCGAGTCGGCCCTTCGCGCCCTCCAGGCGGCGGGCTTCACCGTCACCTCGATCCGCGACGTGACCTCCATCCCGCACAACGGCTGCCGCCCGCGCAAGCGTCGGCGCGTCTGAGCGGAGCTCTCGGCTGACGGTGGCATCAGTGGCGGACGATCCGAAGCCGCTTCCGGGCGTGCTGCGTTGGAGCCTCGGCGACCTCACGGTCACCGTGCTCAACGACGGCTGCTTCGACGGATCGCTCGACCTCGTGACGGGGATCCCTCGGGAGGATGCCGGCTCGCTCCAGGCGGCCGGCTTCCGGGCGCAGGCGCCGCGCATCACGATCAACGCGTTCCTCGTCACGGGAGCCGGCCGCAAGCCGCTCCTGATCGATTCCGGCTATGGCGTGCTCAGCCCGGTCGAGTCGGTCGGACGGCTTCAGCCGGCCCTCGCGGCGGCGGGGGTCGCCCCGGAGGAGATCGCGACGGTGCTGGTCTCCCACATGCACCCGGACCATATCGGCGGGCTGTTGACCGACGCGGGGACGGCGGCCTTCCCGAACGCCGAACTCGTCCTCCAGGAAGACGAGGCGGCCTACTGGCTCCCCGACGCCGCGCTCTCGCGCGCGCCGGACGAGGCCAAGCCCTATTTCGAGAACGCGCGGAAGACCGTCGCCGTCTATGGCGACCGGGTCCGGCGGATCTCGGGAGGCGAGGTCGCCCCCGGCATCACGGCGGTCCCGCTGCCCGGCCATACCCCCGGACATTGCGGCTTCCGGATCGTGTCGGGCAAGCGGTCGCTGATGATGTGGACCGACGTGGTCCATCTCCCGGCGATCCAGTTCAAGCGGCCGGAGGCGGGGCTCGTCTACGACGTCGACGGAGCGCAGGCGGTCGCGACCCGGCGGCGCATCCTCGACGAGGTGGCGAGCGAGCGCACGTTCATCGCCGGCTCGCATCTCGAATTCCCGGCGCTCGGCTACGTCGTCCGCGATGGGGCCGGATACGCCTTCGTGCCCGAACTCTGGGTCGCGGCACAGTAAGAGACCCATTCGGAGGCCGGTCTGCGGGGGCAGGCGGACCGGACTCCGGCGCGGACCACGGCAGGCGGACCGCGCCCGTATTGCGAGAGGTAGGATCGTGGTCATTCAGAAGAACTGGCAAGAGCTCATCAAGCCGAACAAGCTCCAGGTTTCGGCGGGCGACGACCCCAAGCGCATGGCGACAGTGGTCGCCGAGCCGCTGGAGCGCGGCTTCGGCACGACGCTCGGCAACTCGCTTCGCCGGGTACTGCTGTCCTCGCTCCAGGGCGCGGCCGTGACCTCCGTGCAGATCGACGGCGTGCTGCACGAGTTCTCGTCAATTCCCGGCGTGCGCGAGGACGTCACCGACATCGTCCTCAACATCAAGACCATCGCCATCCGCTCGCAGACGGACGCGCCCAAGCGCATGACCCTGCGCAAGACCGGCCCCGGCATCGTCACCGCCGGCGATATCGGCGCGGTGGGCGACATCCAGATCCTCAACCCGGACCTGGTGATCTGCACCCTCGACGACGGCGCCGAGATCCGCATGGAGTTCACGGTGGCCACCGGCAAGGGCTACGTCCCGGCCGAGCGCAACCGTCCCGAGGACGCGCCCATCGGGCTCATCCCGGTCGACGCGCTGTTCTCCCCCGTCACCAAGGTCAGCTACCGCATCGAGACCACCCGCGAGGGCCAGGATCTCGACAAGGACAAGCTGACCATGACGGTCGAGACCAACGGCGCGGTGAGCCCTGAGGATGCGCTGGCCTATGCCGCGCGCATCATCCAGGACCAGCTCCAGGTGTTCGTGAACTTCGAGGAGCCCCGCAAGGAGGAGGCGCAGCCGCTCGCGCCGCAGCTCCCCTTCAACCCGGCGCTGCTCAAGAAGGTCGACGAGCTGGAGCTCTCGGTCCGTTCGGCGAACTGCCTGAAGAACGACAACATCGTCTATATCGGCGACCTCATCCAGAAGTCGGAAGGCGAGATGCTGCGCACCCCGAACTTCGGCCGCAAGTCGCTGAACGAGATCAAGGAAGTGCTCGCCGGCATGGGCCTGCATCTCGGCATGGACATCCCCGGCTGGCCGCCGGAGAACATCGAGGACCTCGCCAAGCGCTTCGAAGAACACTACTGAGGCGAGCCGCCTCGGGCTGGACTTGGCGGCGCGTCTCGGCGCCGTTTGTTTGGCCGATGATCCCGGCCGGCGCTGCGGAAGCGCCGGCCTGAAGTCCCGAAAGAATCCCGCCGCGGGGTCAAGCGGATCAATGAAGACGCCTCGTTTTCGAGGCACCGGCCGTTCCGTGGCACGGCGGCCGAGCATCACGAAGGAAAGCCAATCATGCGTCATGGTTTCGCGGGTCGCCGCTTCAACCGCACCGTCGAGCATCGCAAGGCGATGTTCGCCAACATGTCCGCCGCGCTCATCAAGCACGAGCAGATCATCACCACACTGCCCAAGGCCAAGGACCTGCGTCCGGTCGTCGAGAAGCTGGTGAGCCTCGGCCGCACCGACACGCTGCACGCGCGCCGCCTCGCCATGTCGCAGATTCGCGACGAGGGCATGGTCAAGAAGCTCTTCGCAGTGCTCGGTCCGCGCTACAAGGGCCGTCCCGGCGGCTATTGCCGCATCATGAAGGCCGGCTTCCGCCACGGCGACAACGCCCCCATGGCCGTGATCGAGTTCGTGGACCGCGACGTGAACGCCCGCGGCAAGGATTCCGGCCCCTCCCAGGCCGCCACCACCGCCGACGCGTAAGCGCCTGCGATCAGCGACGGGTTTTCAGGGGCGGTCCTTCGGGGCCGCCCTTTTTCATGCGCGGGACCCGGCAGGGGGGGAGGGATCGGAAGGGCGAGGGGGATCGGTTCGGCGGCGTGCTGCGCCCCTCTCCCCTCTGCGGGAGAGGGTGGCCCGCGAAGCGGGTCGGGAGAGGGGAGCGCCCTTTCCGGATACGGCGCTCCCCTCTCCCGACCCTCGCTGACGCGAGGGCCACCCTCCCCCGCAGAAGGGGGGAGGGAGACGAGCGACGCAGAATTGATCAATCCGAAATGTATCAGGCGGCGAGGATCGAGTGCACGCGCGCCGCGAGATCGGACGAGCGGAAGGGTTTTCTCAGCACCGGGATGTCGTCCGGGATCCGCACCGCCTCGGCATGGCCGGTCAGGATGAGGACCGGCAGGCCGGCCCAGCGCCGGCGCACGATCTCGGCGAGTTCGACTCCCGTCATGCCGGGCATCGCCAGGTCCGCGACCACCATGTCGAAGGCGCGTGTATCGAGCATCGAGAGCGCCGTGGTGGCGTCCCGCGCCTCGGTGGCGGCGTAGCCGAAGGAGGACAGGAATGAGGTCGTCACATGCCGCACCTCGGCATCGTCGTCGACCACGAGGATGCTCGCCGGCTTCGCCGCGACGGGGGGCTCTGGGCTGCTCGGCTCCTTCGCCGCGACGCCGGCCTCCGCCGCCGGCAGGAACAGGTCGACGGTCGTGCCCCGGCCGACCTCGCTGTCGATGGTCATGCGGCCATGGGCATGCTGGGCGAGCCCGAACACCATGGCGAGGCCGAGCCCCGTGCCCCGTCCCACCGGCTTGGTGGTGAAGAACGGCTCGACCACCCTCTGGAGAAGCTCGGGCGGGATGCCGGTGCCGGTATCGGCCACGCTCACGAGCAGGTAGTCCCCCGCCTCGATCTCCGGGTCGTCGGTGATCCGGCGCCGCGCGGTCGAGACCGTGACGACCCCACCCTCCGGCATGGCGTCGCGGGCGTTGATGCAGAGGTTGAGGATCGCGAGCTCGAGCTGGTCGGGATCGACGAAGGCGGCGGGAGCGTCCGGCGCCAGCCGCGCCTCCACCGAGACGAGACCGCCGAGGCTGCGCCGGAAGAGGTCGTCCATGCCGGCGATCAGCGCGTTCACGTCGGTGGAGGCGGCGCTGAGGTCGTGCGAGCGGCTGAAGCTCAGGAGCCGCTTGGTCAGGGAGGCGCCGCGATGGGCCGCTCCGGCGGCGTTGTCGATCAGGCGCCGCACGCGCGGCTGGTCCTGAACCTTCGGCCCGACGAGTTCGAGGCTGCCCAGGATCGCCGTGAGCAGGTTGTTGAAGTCGTGCGCGATGCCGCCGGCGAGGGTGCCCAGCGCCTGCATCTTGTCCGACTGGCGCAGGCGCGCCTCGAGGATCTTCTGCTCGGTGACGTCCCGCTCGACGGTGGCGAGATGCGCGACCGCGCCGGAGGGCCCGCGAAGCGGTATGCGCACGACATGCCGCCAGCGCTCCGCGCCCTTCGGACCGTCCGCCACCGTCTCGTGAGCGACCTCGCCACCCGCGAGGGCAGCGGCATCCGCCAGCATGGCGGCGCGCGCGGCCTCGCCGGCGAGCTCCTGCTCCGTCCGGCCGAGGCAGGCGGCGACGTCCCGCCCGAGGGCCTGGGCCTTGCCCGCGTTGAGGCGCACGAAGCGCCCCTCCGCGTCCTTGAACGAGATCGCGTCCTCGGAATGGTCGAGCAGCCCGCGCAGCAGGGCGCGCTCGGTGGCGAGGTCGCGGCCGAGGCGGTGCCGGTCGAAGGCGTTGCGCACCGTGGCGCGCAGCAGCGCGGCGTCCCAGGGCTTGGTGACGTAGCCGATGATGCCGCCCCGGTTCAGCGCCGCGATCACCGCGCTGATGTCGGCATAGCCCGTCAGCAGGATGGCCTGCGCGTCGTGGAAGGCGCGGGCTTCCGCGAGCAGCGCGTCCCCGGTCAGTCCGGGCATGCGCTGGTCGGAGACGATGACGGCGACGTCCGGTTCGGCGCGCAGGATCGAGAGGGCCTCCTCGGCCTTCGTCGTGGTCAGCACGCGGTACTCGTCCTCGAACAGGTCCTCGAGGGCGATGAGGATGTCGGGCTCGTCGTCGACGGCGAGGATCGTGCCTTTGGTCATGGACCACCCGCCTGCCGTGGAATGCCGATCACGAAGCTGGCGCCCCCGCCCGGCGCCGCCTCCACCGCGAGCGAGCCGCTATGCGCCTGCACGACGCTGTAGGCAATCGCGAGGCCGAGGCCGGTGCCGGCCCCGACCGGCTTGGTGGTGAAGAACGGCTCGAAGATCTTCTCGCGCAGATCCTCGGGAATGCCCGGCCCGCTGTCGCTGATGCGGATCACGTCGGTCTCGGGGGTGCTGCGGGTCTCGACCCGGATGGTGCCGCCCTCCGGCATGGCGTCGGCGGCGTTGCCGAGGATGTTCATCACCACCTGGTTCAGCAGCGCCGGCGTGCAGTTGATCTCGGGGCGGCCGGAGAAGTCGGTCTGCACGGTGATGCCCGCGCCGAGCTTGTGCTGGATCAGCGCCAGGACGGTCTCGATCGCCTCCGGCACGTTCACCAGCGAGCGCTCGCCCTCGTCGAGCCGGGAGAACTTGCGCAGGTTGAGCACGAGGTCCTGGATGCGGGTGAGCCCCATGCGCATGGCGCCGACGCGGTCGCGCGCCTTGGCGACATGCTTCCCGGCCGTCGCCGCGTCCGCCCCGTCGAGCCCGCCCAGCAGCCGCTCGACGGTGCCCTGATGGGCGAGGATGAAGGCCAGCGGGTTGTTGATCTCGTGGGCGATGCCGGCGACCAACTCGCCGAGGGAGGCCATCTTGGCGGCCTGGACGAGCTTGGCCTGCGCCTCCGTGAGCTTGCGGTTGGCATCGGCGAGATCGCGGTTGGCGCGGGCCAGCGCCCCGGCGAGCGCGGCGCGGGCCTCGGCGGCCTCCGCTTCCGCGCGGGCGGTCTCCAAGGCGCGCTCGCGCTCCCCGAACTCGCCTGCGATGCGACGGTCGTCCTCCTCCAGCAGGCGGCGGCGCACGAGGCCGCGCACCCGCAGCACCAGGGTCTCGCCGGCCTCCTTCGAGACCACGTCGTCGGCGCCCGCCGCGAAGGCGTCGACCAGGAACTCCTTGGAGGGCGTGCTCCCGGCGATCCCGACGAGATGGAAGGCGACGGCGGCCTCGGCCGCCTTGCGGCGCTGGTCGATGGCACGGCAGAGGCCCAGGCCGTCATAGGACGGCCCGAGCAGGTCGACGGCGACGCAATCGAAGGGGGGGGACGCGGCATCGAGCGCCGCCAGCGCCTCCTCCGGCCCCCGCGCCGTGGAGACGGCATGGCCCTCCTGGGCGAGGAGGCCCGCCAGGAAGGTGCGGAAGGTGGCGCTGCCGTCGATCACGAGCACCCGCCCGCGCCGGAAGGCGGCGACGCCCGGCGCCTCCACGGCCCCCGTGCGGCGCTCGCGCAGGAGCGCGCGGATGCGCAGCGCCAGCAGGTCGCGGTCGGCGGATTTCGCCACATAGGCGTCGGCCCCGCTCTCGAGCCCCTGGCGCTCGCCGTCGCGGGCGCCGGTCAGCATCAGGAGCGGCAGGGCGCGGGTGCGCAGCGAGAGCCGAAGCTGCCGGGTGAACTCGTCGCCCTTCATCCCCGGCAGGTGGAAATCCGCCACCACGAGATCGGGCAGGCTGGTGTTGAGATGGTCGAGGGCGGCCTCCGCCGTGGGGCAGCGCTCGACGGCGAAGCCCTGTCCTTCGAGGAAGAGCCGCAATTCGAGGGCCTGGGTCTCGGAATCCTCCACGAGGAGGATGCGCACCCCCGGCTCGCGCGCCGCCTCCGCCGCCGCGGGGCTCACGGCGAGGTCTCCGGCATCGCCGCGCGCAGGACATGCCCGGCGATGCGCTCCAGGGGCAGCACGGCGCTCGCGGCGGAGAGCCGGACGGCGGCGGCCGGCATGCCGTAGACCACCGCCGTGCTCTCGTGCTCGGCCGTGGTCGCCGCGCCGGCCCGGCGCATGTCGAGGAGGCCCTGCGCGCCGTCCTCGCCCATGCCGGTGAGCAGCACGCCGATGCCGCCGGCCCCGGCCTGGCGCGCGACCGAGCGGAACAGCACCGTCGCCGCCGGGCGCTGCCCGCCCACCGGGGCCGTATCGAGGATGCGCAGGAAGCCGCCCGAGCCGAGTTCGAGATGGCGGTCCCCCGGCGCCACGTAGACCCGGCCCGGCTCCATGCGCTCGCCGTCGCGGGCGAGGGCCACCGGCATGGGCACGACCCCGTTCAGCCAGGAGGCGAAGCCCTCCATGAAGGCGGCGCCCATGTGCTGCACCAGCAGCACCGGCAGCGGGAAGGTCTCCGGCAGGCCGCCGAGCACGCGGGCGAGCGCGGGGGGCCCCCCGGTCGAGGCCGCGATCGCCAGCACCGTGGGGCGCCCGGCCTGGGACGGGAAGGGCGCGAGCGCGGCCGGCGAGGCGCCGCGCACGGCCCATTGCGTGCCGATGGGGCGGCGGCGGATGACCGGCACCTCCGCCATGATGCGCAGCTGCGTGCAGATCTCGTCGGCCACCGCGTCGTAGCCGGCATGGGTGGTCGCCACGGGCTTCTCGACCACGGAGAGCGCCCCGGCGCGCAGCGCGTTCATCGAGATGCGCAGCGAGGAATCCTCGACGGAATCGGCCACCACCACGATGGGCGTCGGATGCTCGGCCATGATCCGGCGGGTCGTCTCCAGGCCGTCGATCCCCGGCAGGCGGATATCCATGGAGATCACATCGGGCCGCGCGCAGGCGAGCTGCGCCAGCGCCTCCTCGCCGGAGGCCACCGCCGCCACCACCTCGAGCCGCGCGTCGCGGCCGACGATGTGGGTGAGCAGCTCGCGCACGACGCGGCTGTCCTCCACCAGCATCACGCGGATCCGTCCGCGCGGCGCCTCGCGCTCGCCGAGCCCTCCGCTCACAGGAGTTGCCCGATGGTGTCGAGAAGCCCGCGCTGGTCGAACTTCTGCTTGGTCAGGTAGGCGTCCGCCCCGAGCTCGAGCCCGCGCGCCACGTCCTCGGCGTCGCCGCGCGAGGTCATCAGGATGACGGGCAGCCGCGCGAAACGCTCGTCGGCGCGCAGCGCGCCGAGCAGGCCGAAACCGTCGAGGCGCGGCATCTCGACATCGGCGACGACGAGGTCCACGGGCTCGACCTCCGCCCGCAGGCGGTCGAGCGCGTCCTGCCCGTCCACGCAGACGACCACGCGGTAGCCGGCGGCTTCCAAGATGCCCTTCTCCAGAGTGCGGGTGGTGATCGAATCGTCCACGACGAGAATGGTCGAACGTCGCGGTCCCGGCATCGTTCCGCGCGGGACGGCTCCCGCCGCGGGACCTTCCGGGGCGGGCCCGAAGCTAGCTTCGCCGGCGCGCGCGGCAAGCCCCTCCGGGTCGAGGACGAGGGCGGGCCGGTCGCCGGGCAGGATCACCGTGCCGGAGACCAGCCCCGCATCGGCGCCGATGGGCGGGGCGGGCAGCACCAGCAGGGTGCGCACGTCGTGAAGCCGCTCCACCGCGACCGCGCAGACGCGCCCCTCCGCGCGCAGCAGGACCAGGGTGAGGGGGCCCTCCCGCGCCGCCGGCGCGGCGAGCCCGACGAGTTCCGCCAGGGTGAAGACGGGCAGGGCGATGTCCTTGCCGTCCGGGCCGGGGCAGCGGACCACCGGGCGGCCCAGGGCCTGCCCGAGCGCGGCGCGCTCGACGCGGATCAGGCGCGAGACGGCGGCCCCCGGCAGGGCGTAGGTGGAGCCGCCGGCCTCCGCCAGCAGCATCGCCCGCCGCGCCGCCGAGAGGGGCAGGCTCATGGTCACGGAGGTGCCGAAGGGCAGGCGGGGCTCCAGGCGCACGCTGCCGCGCAGGGCCCGCACCGCATCCGCCACCACGGAGAGGCCGAAGCCGCGCCCCGACAGCGCGTCGACGCTGCGCGCGGTGGAGAAGCCCGGCTCGAAGACCAGCGCCAGCAGCGTGCCGGCATCCGCCGGATCGTCGTCCGCCAGCAGCCCCCGCCGCCGGGCGGCGGCCTCGATGGCCGGAAGGTCGGGCCCGCGCCCGTCGTCGTGGATGCCGATCACGAGACGTCCGCCCCGGATGCCGATCTCGAAGACGACGCCCAGGGCCGCCGGCTTGCCCGCGCCGAGCCGCGCCTCGGGCGTCTCGGCCCCGTGGCTGAGCGCGTTGCGCAGGGCGTGGAGCACCGGGTCCTTCAGCGCCTGGAGCATCCCCCGGTCGACGGGCAGGTCGAGGCCGCGCTCGCTCACGTCGATGTCGCGGCCCTGCTCGCGGGCGGCCTCGCGCAGGAAGCGGGCGAAGCCTCCGAACACCGTCTCGGCCGGCACCAGGGCGAGGCGCTCGGCCTGGACGCGGACACGGGCGGCGGCGCCCTCGACGGCACCGGCGACCCCGGCCTGCCGGCGGACGAGCTCGGCCGTCTCGCGGATCAGGCCGTCGAGCGCCGCCTCCAGGCCGCGCAGATCGGCCTTGACCGCCTCGACGGCGACGCGGACGGGATCGGCCGGGTCCTCGCCCAGCATCCCCGCCAGCGACGACAGGGCGCCGCGCCCGCGCGCCGCCTCGGCGCGGCGGCGCAGGTCGCCGGCCGCCCGCGCGATCCCGGCGAGACCGTCCGCCACCAGGGCCTCTCCGCCGAGGGTCGAGGCAAGGTCGTGCGTCGCCCGCGTCAGGGCCTCCACCGCGTCGGCGGGAACCCGCAGGAGCGCGGCGGCCGGATCGGGCGCATGGTCCTGGGAGGGCGGGGAGGGGGCAGCGGGCGGGATCGCGGACTGGATCGCGGGCTCCGCGACGGGCGGCGCGGGACGGGACGGGCCGGCGTCCGCGCCTTCGGCGGGAGCGAGGCAGCCGTCGAGGGCGGCCAGGGCGTCCTCCGGCATCCGGGGCGTGGCCTCGGTCTTCAGGGCGGCGACATAGGCTTCGATGCGGTCGAGCGCGAGATGGGTCGCGGCCTCCCCCGCGCGGTCCAGGGGCGCCCCGGCGAGCACCCGCTCGAACAGTGCCTCCAGCCGGTGGGCCACCGCCTCGACAGGGGGCAGGTCGACGGCGCGGGCCGCGCCCTTGAGGCTGTGGGCCCGCCGGAAGATGTCGTTCCAGTCCGGCGTGCGGCCCTCGCGGCCGCCCGCGAGCCCCGCGCGGATCGCGTCGAGATGCTCGCGATGCTCGGCCTCGAAGGCGGCGAGGAGCTGCTGGCGGATATCCATGAGGCGGCGTGCCGGCCCGGTCCCGGCTCAGTGCCGGTAGCGTTCGGCGAGGGTCATCAGGGCCTGGGCGAGCTGGGTGAGGTTGGCGGAGGCCGATTCGACCTCGCGGGTCCCGGCGGCCGTCTGCTGGCTCGCCTGGCGGATGTTCTGGAGCGCGCCCATCACCTGCTCGATGCCGAGCTGCTGCTGGTTCGTGGAGGCCACGATCTGCTGGAAGGTCTGCACGCTCTCCTCGACGCGGGCGGTGATCTCCTCGATGGTGCGCTGCGTGGTGTCGGAGCGCGACTTGCCGGCGGCGGCCCGCTTCACCGCCTCCTCGGTGAGCATCACCGAGGTGTTGATGCCGCGCTGGATCTCCGAGAGGATCGCGCGGACCTGGGTGGTGGCGCCCTTGGCCTGATCGGCCAGCAGCTTCATCTCGGAAGCCACCACCGCGAAGCTGCGCCCGTCGTCCCCGGCGGCGGCGGCCTCGATGGCCGCGTTCAGCGCCAGCAGATGCGTGCGCTCGGAGATGTCGTTGACCGTGGTGATGATGTCGCCGATGGCCTGGGTCTTCTCCGACAGCGCGACGATGTTGCCGGCCACCGCCTCCGCCTGCTCGCGGATCGCCTCCATGGCGCGGGCGGTGTCGGCGACGGCGCGCAGGCCCTGCTTCGAGGTCTGGGCGGTGGCCTGGGCGGCGGCGATGACGTCGCCGGCGCGCTTGTTGATCTGCGCGCCCGAATGGGTGATCTCGTCGACGGTGGCGGCGGTCTCCTGCACGGCGGCGAACTGCTCCTCGACGCTGGCCGCCTGTTCCTGGGCCGAGGCCCTAATCTCGGCGGCGGCGGCGTTCAGGTCGGCCGTGGCGGAGCGGTTGGTGCGGGCGAGATCGGCGAGCCCCTCGACCATGCCGTTGAGCGCCCTGGCGAGCCGGCCGATCTCGTCGCCGCCCCTCGCGTCCAGCTTGCCGGAGAGGTCGCCGGAGCCGACGCGCTCGGCGAACGCCATCACCCCTTCCAGCGGACGCACCACCGCACGGCTGATCAGGATGGTGACGAGGACCGCGAGCAGGACGCTGGCGGCCAGCGTGAGCATGATCGAGAACCGCGAGCGCTCGTGGATGTCGCCGATCCCGCGCTGACCGACGCCGATGGTCTCGTCGAGGGCGGAGCGGGTGCGCTCGATGGCCGCCACCGTGGCCTCGTAGGCCCGGCCGATATCGGCATTGCGCGCCTCGACCGTGCTCACATCGCCGGCCACCGAGGCCACGAGCTGCGCGTCGCTCGCGTCCCGGTAGGGGCGGTAGGTCTCGACGGCTTGGTTCACGACGATCAGGAGCCGGTCCCAGGCCGCCCTCCGGTCCCCGGAGATGGCGAGGTTGCGATACTCGGTGGTCTCGCGGATCAGGTCGGCGAAGAGCGCGTCGGTGGAGGCGGCGATCCGGCGCCAGGCCGGCAGGAAGTCCTCGTTGCGCACGGGCTGGCCCTGCGCCTTCAGCAGCGTGGCGATGACGGCGTTGCGGCGCATGATGCCGAGGTCGCGCGCCTGGTTGCCGAGCACGTCGAGCTGGCGCAGCACCGTGAGGTCGCGCGCGACTATGTTGTCGGTGGTGTCGCGGACCGAGCCGATCTGGCCGATGGCGTAGAGCCCCAGCGCGACCAGCACCGTCGTGATCGCCCCGAAGCCGAGGAGGATGCGTTTTCCGATCGAGATCGACACAGCGCGTCAGGCTCCGTTTCCGGCGACCGGCGGCGGGACCGCCTCGGCCGCGCCGCTGAAGATGATGGCGATGGCCCGCCGCCTCACGGCCGGTAGCGCCGCAGCAGGCGGGCCAGGTCGACGAGGACGAAATCGCCCGTCCCGCCCGCGGCGGCCGGGGCATAGCCCGAAACCGGGCCCGTGCCGAATCCCGACGCCTCCGCCGGGGGGGCACGGCCGACGCCGAGCACCCTGTCCACCGCGAGGGCGACCGGCGCGGAGCCGCCGCGCAGGGCGACGAGATGGCCGGTCTCGACCGCCCCCTCCGCGCCGCCCCGTCCCATGGCGCGGGCGAGGCCGAGGACGCTGACGACGCTCCCCGACAGGGCGACGATCCCCAGAAGTGCGGGGGGAGCGCCCGGCACCGGCGTGCAGGGCCGCGCCGGCAGCACCTGCGCCACCTCGGAGAGGGGGAGGCCGAAGCGCTCCTCGCCGCACAGGCACACGAGCGCCTCGACGCCCTGGGCCTCGCGGACGGCCTCCCGCCCGCGCCGGGCGAGGAGCGCGGTGCGCGCCTCGCGCAGCGCCCGCTCGTCGATGGCCGCCCTGCCGCTCAACCCGCCGCTCCCGCGATTCCCGCCCGCGCCGTCCGCGCGCTCTCGGCCACCTGCCGGGCACGGGCGCCGTCTCCCTCCGGCACCGCCATGTCCGGCGGGAGCGTTTCGGCCAGGGCGACGGCGTTGTCGAGGGCCCTGCGCGCGTCCGCAGGGCGGCCGAGGGAGGCGAGCAGCAGCCCGAGATGGTAGTGCGCCATGACGAAATCCCGATCGAGATACACCGCTCCGCGCAGGGCCCGCTCGGCCTCCGCGTCCCGGCCGAGGCTGTGCGCGACGAGCCCCTCGTAGAGCCGCAGCGCCGGATCGAACGGCGTCGCCGAGAGCGCGGCGCGCAGCGCGGTCCAGGCGCGGGCCGTGTCGCCGGCATCGGCGAGGGCGCGGATGCCTGCGAGCCCCTCCGGCGGCGCGGCCTCCTCGCGTGCCGGAGCGGCCGGCGGCGGCGGCCCGGCGGCGGGCTCCAAGACCGGCGGCGACAATAACGGCGGCGACGATGGCGGGAGCGGCAGGGGCGACAACGGCAAGGGCGACAACGGCAGGGGCGGCGGCGGCGCGGCCACGGGCGCGCCGCTCTCCGGCCGCCTGTAGGCGACGGTTCCGGGGAGGTTGATGGCGTCGAGGAAGGTGGCGAAGCTCGGGTTCGGCTCGGCATGGCCGATGAGAAGCCACCCGCCCGGCCGCAGCCGCTCGCCGAGCGCGCGCACGATGGCCGTCACCGTGGCGGCATCGAAATAGATCAGCACGTTGCGGCACAGGATCAGGTCGAACTCGCCGAGCGCAGCGCCGCCCCGTCCCCCGACCAGGGAGAGGAGGTTGTGGCGCTCGAAGCGCACCATGCGGGCGAATTCCGGCCGCAGGACATAGCCGCCGTCGCGGGTGGCGCCCGCGCGCGCCGGCACCCGGCGGAAGTAGCGCAGGCGCTCCTCCGTGGGCATGGTGCGCAGCGCCCAGCGCCCGTACAGCCCCCCCCGCGCCGTCGCGAGCGCCTCGGCGCTGATGTCGGTGCCGAGGATGCCGACATGCCAGTCCGGCAGCGCCTCGCCGAGCAGCTCGTTCAGCAGGATCGCCACGGAATAGGGCTCCGCGCCCGTGGAGCAGCCGGCGCTCCAGACCCTCAGGGACCGCGCGACGGCGCGTTCCGCGACGAGGCCGGGCAGGATCGTGCCGCGCAGCGCCGCGAACTGCTCGGCGTAGCGGAAGAAGAAGGTCTCGCCGATGGTGACCTCGGCCTCCAGCGCGGCCCATTCCCTCGGGCCGGCGGCGGCATCCGACAGGCGCGCGAGATAGCCGGCGGAATCGCCGACGCCGCAGGCGCGGAAGCGCCGGGCAAGCCGCTCGAACAGGAGGTCGTCCTTGTCGGCGTAGTAATGGTGCCCCGTGCGCGCCACCACCGCCGCCTTGAGCGCGGCATAGCCCGGATCGGCATGGGGATCGTGGGCCCGCGCGCGGCTCATGCCGGCCCTCAGACGGAGGCCAGGGCGGCGAGGCGCTCGCGGGCGGCCCGCGTCAGCACGGCGACGCGCGCGGCCTCCTCCGCCGTCAGGATCCGCCCCGGCCCGAGCACATGGACGAGCCGGTCGTCTCGGGAGAAGGTCGCCTCGACGCAGCCGTTCAGCGTGCGTCCGTCCGGCACCCCGCGCAGGGCCCCCGCCTCCACCGCGGCGAGGTCCGTGACCCGGTCGACGAGGAAGGCCGTCCCCCGGTCGGCGGCGAGGACGAGATGGGCGTAGAGCGCGGGGGGCCCCGCCTCGTCGCGCAGGCCGAAGAGGCGGGCGAGGTCGATCACCGGCACCGGCTCGCCGCCGAGGTTGAGGAAGCCCGCCAGCACCCGGCCGGCGACGGGCGGCGCGGACAGGTCCGGCAGCGGCAGCACCTCGGCCACAGCCTCGCGCGGCAGCGCGCAGGGCGTGCCGGCGACATCGAGGAGGAGATAGGCCGCGCGCATCGTCGCTGGCACCGGCGTCACGGCTCCCGGCAGGGTGGAGGATCGTCGGAGCGGAGATAGGCCGGGCGGCGGCCGCCGGCAATCGCGCGGGCGGGACGACGCCGTCAGGACGCCGTGGCCGGGGGCGGTTCGGCGCCGGTGCGCAGGCCGGTGGCGGCCTCCAGAGTGTCGTAGGCGCGGCGCATCTCCAGGCAGAACGCGTCGAACATCTCGGAGCCGGTGGCCTCCTGCTCCTGCTCCCAATCCTTGATGCCGTCGATGATGGTGTAGAGGGCCCGCAGCACTGCCACCGCCTCGAGATAGACGTCGCCGCCCTCGGGCACGAGGCCGGCATAGTACTCGATGCAGCGCCGGGCGAGCAGCACCGGGCTCTCCCGGCCGGCGGGGTCCACCGTGAGGTTGCGGTCGCGGATCGAGGTGTAGCGGTTGGCCTTGGCGATCCATTCGTGGGCGTCGGCATGGGACACGTTGTGGTAGCAGATGCCGGACGCCGGATCGGGGCGGCAGATGCTGTCGCTCAGGTTGCGCAACCCGCCATGGACGGTGGGGCGGAACTCCATCGCGCCCCGCCGGAAGGCGCGCACATGCGCCTCGGGCCAGTAATAGGCCCGCTCGTCGTGGCGGCCGAGGATGTGCTGTCGGCAGGGCAGCATGTAGAGGTCCGCCGAGGGGGCGGCGGCCTCGGCCTTGAGGAAGGTCATCGCTTCCGGGCTCAGGCACTCGTCGTCGTCGAGGAAGACGATGAAGTCGCCCTTGCATTCGCCATAGGCCAGCGTCCGCGTCTCCTCGACGGAGGGCGACCACGGCACCGTGACGACGCGGTCGGCGTAGCGTCTCGCGATGGCGGCGGACCCGTCGGTGGAGGACTTGTCGACGACGACCAGCTCGTCGACGAAGCGGATCGAGCGCAGGCAGGTCTCGATCACCGCCTCGCGGTTGTAGGACACGACGAAGCCGCTGATCATGATCCCTCGGGTCCCGTCACACTCAATTCTCGCGCGCCCGCACGAGCATCGCGGGCTCGGCCGGGGCGGATACCTTATGTCTGCATCATGTCTACAACGGGCGGTAGTCCGCAGGTGCCGGCGGCCGTTGCCGGCGATCGTGGCCGGCCATCACGAATGCGACAGCGCGAGGGACCGCCCGAGAAGGAGCGCTTCGCCGCGAAAAACAGGGCCTCGCCGCCGTTGACCCGGCCCGCGCCCTCCGCTATGCAACGCGACACTTTTCAGGCCCGCCCGATACCGGCGGCCCCAAAGCGGCAATCGAGACCGATGCGTTCGATCCTTATCGTAACGGAAGCGCCATCGACGGGGCGGCCCTGAACCAGGGGCCGCGATCCGGGCGGTGGCGCATGCAGGGTCCCTTTCGGGGCCCTTTTTTGTTGCCCGCGCACGGGTCGGAGCCACCCGAGAGACATCCACGCACGACACGGTCGAGACGAGTGAGAGGCAGGAGGACAACATGAGCGGCGAGGTCATGACCGGGGCCGAGATGGTCATCCGGGCGTTCCGGGATCAGGGTGTCGACACGCTGTTCGGCTATCCGGGCGGCGCGGTGCTGCCGATCTACGACGCGCTCTACCATCAGGACGCGCTCAAGCACGTCCTCGTGCGCCACGAGCAGGGCGCCGTCCACGCGGCGGAAGGCTACGCGCGCTCCTCGGGCAAGGTCGGCTGCGTCCTCGTCACCTCGGGGCCCGGCGCCACCAACATCGTCACCGGCCTCACCGACGCGATGATGGATTCGATCCCGCTCGTCTGCATCACGGGCCAGGTCCCGACGCATCTGATCGGCTCCGACGCCTTCCAGGAATGCGACACGGTCGGCATCACCCGCCACTGCACGAAGCACAACTACCTGGTCAAATCCATCGACGACCTGCCGCGCATCCTGCACGAGGCGTTCTACGTCGCCTCGCACGGGCGCCCCGGCCCGGTCGTGGTCGACCTGCCGAAGGACATCCAGTTCGCCAGCGGCCTCTACGCCCGCCCGGCGAACGAGGGCCACAAGACCTATCACCCGGCTGTGAAGGGCGACGGCGAGCGCATCCGCGCGGCGGTCGAGCTGATGGCCACCGCCAGGCGGCCGATCTTCTACACGGGCGGCGGCGTCATCAACTCGGGGCCCCGCGCCGCGAAGCTGCTGCGCGAGCTCGCCGCGGAGACGGGCTTTCCCGTCACCTCGACGCTGATGGGGCTCGGCGCCTTCCCGGCGGCGGACCACCAGTTCCTCGGGATGCTCGGCATGCACGGCACCTACGAGGCCAACCTCGCCATGCACGACTGCGACGTGATGATCTGCGTCGGGGCGCGCTTCGACGACCGCATCACCGGCCGGCTCGACGCCTTCGCCCCCTACTCGAAGAAGATCCACATCGACGTCGACGCCTCCTCGATCAACAAGGTGGTCAAGGTCGATATCGGCATCGTCGGCGACTGCGCCTCGGTGCTGGAGGACATGCTCGACGCCTGGCGCGCGCTGCCCGCCCGGCCGGACAAGGCCGTCCTGAAGCCGTGGTTTTCCAAGATCGCCACCTGGCGCGCGCGCGACTGCCTCGCCTACTGGCCCTCGGGCACGATCATCAAGCCGCAATACGCGGTGCAGCGGCTCTACGAGGCCTGCAAGGACCGCAAGACCTTCGTCACCACGGAGGTCGGCCAGCACCAGATGTGGGCGGCGCAGTATTTCCGCTTCGAGGAGCCGAACCGCTGGATGACCTCCGGGGGGCTCGGCACCATGGGCTACGGCCTGCCCGCCGCCATCGGCGCGCAGCTCGCCAACCCGGACGGGCTCGTCATCGACATCGCCGGCGAGGCCTCGATCCTGATGAACATGCAGGAGATGTCGACGGCCGTGCAGTACCGGCTGCCGATCAAGATCTTCATCCTCAACAACGAGTACATGGGCATGGTGCGCCAGTGGCAGGAGCTGCTGCACGGCTCGCGCTACTCGCAGAGCTACTCGGAGAGCCTGCCGGACTTCGTCAAGCTCGCCGAGGCCTACGGCGCCAAGGGCATCCGCTGCGAGAAGCCCGGCGAGCTCGACGCCGCGATCCAGGAGATGCTCGACCATGACGGGCCGGTGATCTTCGACTGCGTGGTCGACAAGACCGAGAACTGCTTCCCGATGATCCCCTCGGGCAAGGCGCATAACGAGATGCTGCTCTCCGACTATCTCGGCGAGACCGGCGTCGAGATCGGCGACGTGATCTCCGAGGAAGGCAAGATGCTGGTGTGAGCTTTGGTGCGGCCCGGCCTTCCGGTCGGGCCGGCGATCCGCCGCACGCGCGGCGACGCGCGGTCGCGCTTTCCTCGCGCAGGAGCGCGAGGACACCGACGCGAAGAAGTATTGACGACGAGGACGCGCCCGAGATGAACGCCATGAACACCCACTACCCCGATCCGGTCCGGGTCGAGACGGTCAACCGGCATACCCTCGCCGTGATCGTGGACAACGAGCCGGGCGTGCTGGCACGCATCTCGGGGATGTTCTCGGGGCGCGGCTACAACATCGAGAGCCTCACCGTGTCCGAGACGGAAGAGGCGCGCCACATCTCGCGCATCACCATCGTGACCACCGGCACGAACGCGGTGATCGAGCAGATCAAGGCGCAGCTCGACCGGCTGGTGCCCGTGCACCGGATCGTCGACCTCACCCTCCAGGGCAACGCGCTGGAGCGCGAGATCTGCCTCGTGAAGGTGGTCGGCCACGGCGAGCACCGCAGCGAGGCTCTGCGCCTCGCCGCCGCCTTCGGCGCCAAGACGCTGGACGCGACGCTCAACTCCTTCGTCTTCGAGCTGACGGGCTCCACCGAGGAGGTCGACCGCTTCATCCGGCTCCTGTCGGTGATCGGCCTCGTCGAGATCTGCCGCACCGGCATCGCCGCCATGGGACGCGGCGCCGAGCCTCTGTGACGCCTTCCCCGGCGGCGTGCTATCGTGACGCCGCCGGCCGGAGGAGCGGACGATGGAAGCCAAGGTTGTGCGCTGGGGCGAGGATCTCGCCGTGAGGCTGTCGGCCGAAGAGGCGCGCGCGCTCGGGCTGAGCGAAGGGCAGACCGTGGAGGTCGTGCCGAGACCTTCACGACTGACGCTCGCCGACATGATCGCGGAGATGGATCGGCTCGGACCGGCCAATCGACCGGCGTTGATCGACTGGGGGCCGGATGTCGGCGCGGAAATCATCCGTGACGACTACTCCTGAACCCGCACCGCTCGACGCAGGCGATCTCGTCTGGCTCGACCTCAGACCGACGCTCGGGCGCGAGCAGTCTGGAATCCGCCCGGCCGTCGTTCTTACCGACGCCGCGTTCCACCGCCTGAACGCCACGGCGATCATCTGCTCGATCACCAGCAACGTCTCTCCATGGCCGACCAAGGTCATCCTGCCGGATGGATTGGCGGTGTCGGGCGCCGTACTGACCGATCAGATCCGATGCGTCGATCGGGCTTCGCGTGGCTTTCGCAGGATCGGGTCGCTCCCGCCGGCCGTCTTGGACGAGATCCGGCTGCGCATCCTTCTCCTCATCGGCGCACCGCTCGTGCCCTCTGGATCGGGAATTCGCTCATGACCTCCACCCTCTACTACGCCCCCGGCGCCTGCTCGCTCGCTTCGCATATCGTGCTGGAGGAGGCCGGCGCCTCTTTCGAGACGGTGCGGCTCGATCTCGCCAAGGGCGACCAGCGCGCCGCCTCCTATCTCGCCGTGAACGAGCGCGGGCGCGTGCCGGCGCTGGTCGAGGACAGCTGGATCCTCACCGAGAACACCGCGATCCTGCGCCACGTCGCGCGCGCCCATCCGCAGGCGGGGCTCTGGCCGGAGGACCTGCGCGAGCAGGCGGCCGCCGACGAGTGGCTGTGCTGGCTCTCCACCAACCATCACCCGGCCTATGCCCATATCCGCCGGGCCGAGCGCTACACGGCGGACGAATCCGCCCATGACGGCATCCGCGCTAGGGGCCTCGACACCTATGGCGACCTCTGCACCATGACCGAGGTGCGCCTGTCGAACGGCGGCTGGGCGGTCGGCGGGCGCTACGGCGTGGTCGACCCCTACCTGCTGCTGTTCTGGGCCTGGGGCCGCGGCCCGGCCTGCCGGTTCGACATGGCCGGGCGCTTTCCGGCCTGGACGGCGCACGCCCGCGCCATGGCCGAGCGGCCGGCGGTGCGCACGGTCTTCGCGCGCGAGGGGCTCGACCTTCCGGCCTGACGGACGTCATGGCGCGGACCGTCTTGCGGCGGCCCGTCGATGGCGCTAGAAGCCGAACCGTACGGTACGGTACGGACCTCGCCGGATGTTGTCGCCCTCTCCCGAAGCCCCCCCGACGCCCTCCCTGCGCCAGCAGGCGGTGCTCGGCGCCGTGCTGGCGCTGATGGTGGAGGAGGGCGACCAGCTCACCATGGACGCGGTGGCGCGCCGGGCGAGCTGCTCCAAGGAGACCCTCTACAAGTGGTTCGGCGACCGCGACGGGCTGCTCACCGCGACGGTGCGCTGGCAGGCCGCCCAGGTGCGCGCGGACCGCTACGAGGGCCAGGCCCTCGACGCGGCGAGCCTGCGCGAGAACCTCGAATCCTTCGCCGCGACCTGGCTCAGCGTCGTCGCGAGCCGCACCTCGGTGGCGCTCAACCGCATCGCCATCGGCCACGCCACCGCCCGCAAGAGCAATCTCGGCGGCATCGTGCTGGAGAACGGGCGCTTCGCCATCGGCGCGCGCCTGAAGCCCGTGCTGGAGGCGGGCCGCGCCGCCGGCCTTCTCGCCTTTGAGGACGGCGAGGAGGCCTTCCGCACCTTCTTCGGCCTCGTCGGCCGCGACATCCAGATCCGGCTGCTGCTGGGCGACGCGCTGAGCCTCGACGAGGACGCGATCGCCCGCGAGGCGGCCCGCGCCGTCGCCCAGTTCCTGGCCCTCCACGGCCGGGCGAGTTCCAACCCCTGACGCACGAACCAAGGAGACCAACGATGCGTGTCTATTACGATCGCGACGCCGACCTGAACCTCATCAAGGGCAAGAAGGTCGTCATCGTCGGCTACGGCAGCCAGGGCCACGCCCATGCGCTCAACCTGCGCGATTCCGGCGTGAAGGACATCGTCATCGCGCTGCGCGAGGGCTCGGCCACCGCCAGGAAGGCGGAAGGCGAGGGCTTCAAGGTGATGTCGGTCGCCGAGGCCGCCAAGTGGGGCGACGTGGTGATGATGCTCACCCCCGACGAGCTCCAGGGCGACATCTACAAGGAGTCGCTCGAGGGCAACATGAAGGAGGGCGCCGCGCTCCTCTTCGCCCACGGCCTCAACGTGCATTTCAACCTCATCGAGCCCCGCAAGGATCTCGACGTGCTGATGGTCGCCCCGAAGGGCCCCGGCCACACCGTGCGCGGCGAGTACCTGAAGGGCGGCGGCGTGCCGACCCTCATCGCCATCGCTCAGGACGCCTCGGGCAACGCCCACGACCTCGGCCTGTCCTACGCCTCGGCGAACGGCGGCGGCCGCGCCGGCATCATCGAGACCACCTTCAAGGAAGAGTGCGAGACCGACCTGTTCGGCGAGCAGGCCGTGCTCTGCGGCGGTCTCGTCGAGCTCATCAAGGCCGGCTTCGAGACGCTGGTCGAGGCGGGCTACGCCCCCGAGATGGCCTATTTCGAGTGCCTCCACGAGGTGAAGCTCATCGTCGACCTCATCTACGAGGGCGGCATCGCCAACATGAACTACTCGATCTCCAACACCGCCGAGTACGGCGAGTACGTCACCGGCCCGCGCATCGTCACGCCCGAGACCAAGGCCGAGATGAAGCGCGTCCTCAACGACATCCAGGGCGGCATCTTCACCCGCAACTGGATGCTGGAGAACAAGGTCGGCCAGACCTCGTTCAAGGCCACCCGCGCCAAGCTCGCCGCCCACCCGATCGAGGAGGTCGGCGCGAAGCTCCGCGGCATGATGCCGTGGATCTCGGAGAAGGCGCTGGTCGACAAGTCCCGCAACTGATCCTGCGTCCGGGGCCGGGCGTCGCCCGGCCTCACACCGTTCCCATAAGGCCGGTGCCGCTCGCGCGGGGCCGGCCTTTTTCGTGCGGGCGCGGCATCGCGCCGGAGCGCGGGGGCCTTCCCCGGCCTCGATGCCTATGGTGAGACGCTGATGCGCGGCGAGGCGTGAAGCGCGAGCGACGGGCCGTCCCGCGTCGAACCGGACCGGCCCGTCCCATGGACGCAACCGCAAGCACCACGCTGCCGCGCGCCGCTCCGCCGGCGGCATCGAGACCAAGCTCCGGCGCACGTCACGGGAACGGAGCTTGAGCCGACTGCCTATGTTATACTCACGAGCACAAGATAATTGCTCAAAATAAATACATGCTAATAGCTACTGGGAAGACGCCGCTCGACTTCCGAAAGGCTCCTCTCCTCGCCGGCGATGTCCACAGCGACTGGAACAGGGCCCGCGCCGCCCGAAAACGTAAACCTGAGGTCACAAGGTGCGAATTTCTGGTTGCGCTCGACAGGCACCCGACACGGGCTGGTTTATTGACGAACAGGCAAGCAGCGCATAGCTTAGCTCATCGGCTGATGCTGCCTGCCGCTCGCACCCGCAAGGGACGGTGAAAGCATCGCAAAAGTTCTTCGCATCGCGACCTTCCGGGCAGCGAACGCGTCAGCAACGCGAGCACTGACGAACGTTTGCTGCGTCGTACGGAAGCTTTAACCGCATGCGCCTCGATTCCGATACAATTCTCGACCCCAAAGCCATGGCCCAGGCTCTGCGCAAGGCGCTAAAAGCCAGGGACATCGAGATCACACATAGTGTTGCCCTGGACATCGTGGCCGCCCAGCATGGTCTCGCCGACTGGAACAGGCTCGCCACCCGGTTACGGACGACATCCGATGAAACCCCGCGCTTCGAGGAGACTTGTCCGCTGATGCGGATCTTCGACGAGGCCAAGGCGAGGGAGTTCTATCTCGGCTTCCTGGGCTTCCGGATGGATTGGGAATACCGCTTCGGCGAGGGGTTCCCGCTCTACGCCCAGGTCTCCCGCGCCGGGCTGACCTTGCATCTCACCGAGCATCACGGCGATGCCAGCCCCGGCTGCACGGCCTTCGTCAGGATGGCGGGGATCGAGGCCTACCGGCAGGAACTGCTCAACCGGGAATATCCGTACGAGCGTCCCGACATCGAGACCGCCCAATGGGGTCTGGCGATGGAAGTCACAGATCCGTTCTACAACCGCATCCGCTTCTGCGAAAGCAAGCCGATCCGTTGACCCGGCGATCCTCGGATCGCCCGCGACGCGCGGGGCGCGGCGCACGCCCCCGAGGAGCCCCTTCATCGCCTTGATGACAGCCGACGATCTGCGCCCACGGGGCGGGCGAGGCCGCATGCCTCGCCCGCCCCGGCTGCGACCGGTTAGCGCTCGTAGGTGAAGGTGCTGATCGAACAGACGTTGACGTTGTTGCGCACGAGCGACTTGCCGTTCTCGAAGACGGCCTTGAAGTCGTATTTGCACTTGCCCGAGCCGTCGTCGATGTTGATGTCGAAGGTCTCGCCGTCCTCGATGGTGTCCTTGCCGAGGATATCCTCTTCCCAGTCGTCCGTTCCGGTCACGGACGCGTAGAAGTGGTGCATCGACAAGCCGGTCTTGTTGACGATGTCGACATGGCGGTTCGCGGCATCGGCAGGCACCGCGACGAGGGCTGCCATGGCGAGAGCGGCGGCCGTAAGATGTTTGATGGTCATGATAGTAGCCCCGTGATGGATAGACGGGCGGACGCCGCCGTCGATCGGATAGTCCCTCAGGGCTGCCGGCCTGCCTTGCGCGGCGTCCGTCACATTGTCGACAGTCCTCGACTGCTCCCGTAAGCCGAAATCCGCAGCGGGCGCTACCGTTCGGGCCGCCAGTCCACAGCAATGCCGTATTGTCGGGACTCCGGCGCCGGAGGATGGCTTTCCTCCAGCGGCGCGCGGATGCTCCCTCAGACCGTCCGCAGGGTCGGTCCCCGTCGCACGAACCCGACGATGTCCTTGACCGCGTCCAGCGTCGGCCGGGCGATCGCGTCGGCACGCTCGGCACCGTCCGCGAGGATCGCGTCGATATGGGCGGGGTCCGCCACGAGCCGCTTCATCTCGGCGCCGAGGGGGGCGAGCGACTCGACGGCGAGCTCCACCAGCGCGCCCTTGAACGAGGAGAACTGCGCGCCGCCATATTCCGCCAGCACCGCCTCGCGGGTGGTGTCCCTCAGCGCCGCGAAGATGCCGACGAGGTTGTCCGCCTCCGGCCGCCCCTTCAGGCCCTCGGCCTCGGAGGGGAGGGGCTCGGCGTCGGTCTTGGCCTTGCGCACCTTGGTGGCGATGGCGTCGGCATCGTCCGTGAGGTTGATGCGCGAATAGTCGGACGGGTCGGATTTCGACATCTTCTTGGCCCCGTCTCGCAGGCTCATCACCCGCGCCGCCGGGCCGCCGATCAGCGGCTCGGTGATCGGGAAGAAGCCCTCGCCATGCCCATGGGCCAGGATCGACGCAGCGAAGTCGGTGTTGAACTTCTGCGCGATGTCGCGGGTCAATTCGAGATGCTGCTTCTGGTCCTCGCCGACGGGGACATGCGTCGCCCGGTAGGCCAGGATGTCGGCGGCCATCAGCACGGGATAGTCGTAGAGCCCGATGCTCGCGGCCTCGCGGTCCTTGCCGGCCTTGTCCTTGAACTGGGTCATGCGGTTGAGCCAGCCGAGGCGCGCGACGCAGTTGAAGATCCAGGCGAGCTCCGCATGGGCCGAGACCTGACTCTGGTTGAACACGATGGAGCGCCTCGGGTCGATGCCGGCGGCGAGGAAGGCGGCCGTGACCTCGCGGATCTGGGTCTTCAGCTCGGCCGGATCCTGCCAGAGCGTGATCGCGTGCAGGTCGACCACGCAGTAGAGGCACTGTGCGTCGCGCGCCTGCATCTCCACGAAGCGCTTGATGGCGCCGAGATAATTGCCGAGATGCAGGTTTCCGGTCGGCTGGACGCCGGAGAAAACGAGGTCGTTGAACGCGGCCATCGCGCGCTTCCCTTGCGTCGAGCGTCCTGTCGGGGTCGGCCGGGGTTCTGGACCGCGCCTTCGGACCGGTCAAGGCGCCGCGACGGCCTTCAGGGCTCGCGCGTCGACACCTGCCGCGAGGGACAGAGGTCGATCAGGACGCAGCGGCCGCAGGCCGGCCGCGCGTGGCGGCAGACGGCCTGTCCGTGCAGCATCATGACCTCGTGGTTGTCGTAGAGCGCCTGCGCGCTCCAATCCGCCGGAAGCTGCGCCCGCAGGACCGCATGCGCCGGCCCGACGCCCACCGTCCGGCCGATCAGGCCGAGGCGGAGGGCGACACGGTGATGATGGCTGTCGACGGGCAGCGCCGGCATCCGCAGCCGCGAGAAGGACAGCACGGCGGCGCTCGTCTTCGGCCCGATGCCGGGGATCGCCTCTAGCCAGGCGCGCGCCTCGTGCACGCCCATGCCCGCGAGGAAATCGAGGCTGAGAGCGCCGTGGCGCTCCCGCACCGCGCCCAGGGCCGCCCGGATGCGCGGCGCCTTGAGCTCCGGCCATGTCACGCCCCGGATCGACGCCTCGATCTCGTGGGTGGGGGCGTCGAGCAGCTCGCCCCATTCGGGAAAGCGCGCCCGCAGCGCCTTGAAGGCCCGTCCGGAATCGGCGTTGCGGGTCCGGTGCGAGAGCAGCGACGAGACCAGCTCGCTCAACGGGTCGAGGCTGTGGAAGTAGGGGATCGGGCACCCGTGGACCGGGCAGAGCCGGGCGTGCACCGCGAGCGCCAGATCGGCCAGGGCCGGATCGGGGGCGACGGGCGCGGGCGTCCGGCGGCGGCCGGGCGGCAAGGGCAGGTCGGTGGGGCTCGCCATCATCGGCGAACCCCGTCGGGGCGTCCCGGTTTCCGAGAAGGGCGCGGCTACTTCAACAGCGCGTAGATGTTCACGTCGAGCTTGTCGTCGGCCTTGTCGGAGAGGTCGGTGACGTATTCCTCGATGAAGCGGTCCTGGACCACGACGTCCTTCACGTCGAGATAGGCGGTCAGCGTCTCGTAGGTGCCGTCGATGGCATCGTAGGAGCCCTTGTGGGGAAAGCGCAGGGCCTTGCCGCTCGGGGTGACGGCGAAGCGGAAGCCCTCCGTCTCCGGCGGCTTCGGATCGGGCATCCGCGCCACCGGCACCATCGCCTCGTACTGGAAGCCGTCATCCTCGGTGCGCGTGAACACCGCGATCGGCCGGCCGGTCGGGGCGATGCCGAGCCTGGCCAGCTCCGCCTCGATCCTGGCGAAGGAGGCTTTCAGGCTCGGCACGGCCTCCTCCCATTTGGAATGCCCGGCGAGCACCAGCGCGGGTTTGGCCGGCAGCGAGACCTCGTCCACGTCGTTGGCGTCGCCGGGCGTCTCGACCAGCGTGGTGCGGGCGGCACCCGAGGCCGGCGCGGCCCCGGCGGCGGGAGGCGCGGCAGGGGGCACGGGAGGCGTCACCGCCTGCGTCGCGGAAGGCGGGCTCGACGTGCCCGGCGCCGTCGAGGGATCGGGTTTCGTGGTGGTCGGCAGCGGCGCCGTCACCGCGGGCGGAGGCGCGGCGGATGGAGGCGGCGCCGGCTGCTCCGCCAAGGCCGCGACAGAGAGCATGCCTGCGACCGAGAACATGAGTCCGGCGGCGAGGACGCCTGCGGCCGGCAGGAGAGCGAGAGGGACGCGGGGACCGATCACGATGGCGCTCCAAGGCTGCCGGCGGCCCGTCGGAGCGAATCGCGCGGCGGGACGGCACGCCCGAACCTAGTCACGAACGCCGCCGCCCGCGAGCGCCGCCCGGTGCAGCGTCGCGCGATGGGCCGGGCGCGCGGCGCTTCTGCCACGGCCGTCATGCGGGGGCGGGGGTCGCGCCCGGCGCCGCGCTTTGCCATATAGCGGGCCCCGGCCGGACCACGCGGCCAGCGATGCGAAGCCCGAGCATGAGCGCACTCGCCCACAGACGCTTCCTGAAGATGCACGGCGCCGGCAACGCCATCGTCGTCCTCGACCTGCGCGGCTCGGACGCCCGCGTCGCGCCGGAGGAGGCCCGCGCCATCGCCGCCGATCCGGGCTCGTCTTTCGACCAGCTCATGGCGATCCACGATCCCGCGAGCCCCGGCACCGACGCCTATATGCGCATCTACAACACCGACGGCTCGGAATCGGCCGCCTGCGGCAACGGCACCCGCTGCGTGGCCTTCGCCATGCTGGACGATCCGGCCATGGCGCGCCCCGCCGAGAGCGGCCGGCTGACCCTGGAAACGAGCGCCGGGCTCGTGGAGGTGAAGCGCGTGGCCGAGCGCTCCTTCACCGTCGACATGGGGCGCCCGCGCCTCGCCTGGAACGAGATCCCGCTGCGCGATCCCTTCCCCGACACCCGCCGCATCGAGCTTCAGATCGGCCCCATCGACGATCCGATCCTGCATTCGCCGGGCGTGGTCAGCATGGGCAACCCGCACGCGATCTTCTTCACCGAGCGCGACCCGGCGGAGTTCGACCTCGCCAAGATCGGGCCCTTGCTCGAGAACCACCCGATCTTCCCGGAGCGGGCCAACATCTCCATCGCGCAGGTGGTCGGGCGCGACCGCATCGTGCTGCGGGTCTGGGAGCGCGGCGCCGGGCTGACGCTCGCCTGCGGCACCGCCGCCTGCGCCACCGTGGTCGCGGCCTCGCGCCTGCGCATGATCGCGCGGCAAGCCACCGTCGCGCTGCCCGGCGGCGAGCTCTTCATCGAGTGGCGGGCCGACGACCATGTGATGATGACGGGCCCCGTCTTCCTCGAGGCGGAGGGGACGCTCGCGCCGGAGCTGTTCGACGCGGCCCCCTGATGGCCGTCGAGACGCTGACATTCGGCTGCCGCCTCAACACCGTCGAATCCGAGGTGATGCGCGGCCATGCGGGCGCGGCCTCCGACGATCTCGTCATCGTCAACACCTGCGCGGTGACGGCGGAAGCGGGACGCCAGGCCCGCAAGGCGATCCGCAGGCTCGCCCGCGAGCGGCCCGGCGCGAACATCGTCGTCACCGGCTGTGGCGCCGAGATCGAAACGGAGGCCTATGCCGCCATGCCCGAGGTCTCCCGCCTCGTGGGCAACGCCGCGAAGCTGCGCGCCGGGACATGGACGGGGCAGGAGGCCGGCGAGGTCGGCGCGATCATGCGCGCCGCCGCCGGCCAGCCGACCCGCATCGACGGCGTTGCCGGGCATACCCGCGCCTTCGTGCCGGTGCAGAACGGCTGCGATCATCGCTGCACCTTCTGCGTGATCCCGTTCGGGCGCGGCAACTCGCGCTCGGTCCCGATGGACGCGGTGATCGATCAGGTCGCGCGCGTGGTCGATCAAGGCGGCCGCGAGGTGGTGCTCACCGGGGTCGACCTCACCGCCTACGGCCGCGATTTTCCCGAGGCGCCCACGCTCGGGCATCTCGTCCAAAGAATCCTGGCCCGCGTGCCGGATCTGGCGCGGCTGCGGCTGTCATCCATCGATTCCGTCGAGGCGGACCCGGCGCTGATGGAGGCGCTCGCCAGCGAGCCCCGGCTGATGCCGCATCTCCATCTCTCGCTCCAGGCCGGCGACGACCTCGTCCTCAAGCGGATGAAGCGGCGGCATTCGCGCGACGACGCCATCCGCTTCTGCGAGGAGGCGCGGCGCCTGCGCCCCGGCCTCGTCTTCGGCGCAGACCTGATCGCGGGCTTTCCCACGGAGACGGAGGAGCAGTTCGCGCGGAGCCTCGACCTCGTGGCCGAATGCGGGCTGACGCATCTGCACGTCTTCCCCTATTCGCCCCGCCCCGGCACCCCCGCCGCGCGGATGCCGCCGGTCGCGCCCGAGATCGTGCGCGAGCGCGCGGCGCGCCTGCGGGAGGCGGGCGCGGCGGCGCTGGCGCGCCATCTCGACGGAGAGATCGGCCGGACCCGCCGGGTGCTGACCGAGCGCGGCGGCACCGGACGCACCGAGGATTTCTCGCCCGTGCGCCTCGACGCCGAGGCGGGACGCATCGTGGATGTCATCATCGCCGGCCATGACGGCCGGGCGCTGATCGCGGCCTAAGCCGTTCCCTCCGCCAGCCCGCATTCCGCCAGCCCCGCCCGCATATGCCCAGGCACCGGCGCCTCGGCCACCACGGGGGGCTTCTTCGGGTAGAGCGGCAGCGTCAGCTTGCGCGCGTGGAGCTGCAAACCGGGGCCGCCGACGCGGGAGCCGGAGCCGTAGATGGCATCGCCCCGGATCGGGAACCCCATGGCGGCGCAATGCACCCGGAGCTGATGCGTCCGCCCCGTGACCGGCCGCAATTCGAGCCAGGTCGCATCCGGGGAGCGGCCGAGCACGCGCCAGTGGGTCAGCGCCGGATCGCCCTCCGGGTCGGCCTTCATCCACCAGCTTCGCGGATCGTCGGAGCGGCGGGCGAGCGCCAGGTCGATGCTGCCCTTGTCGGCGGCCGGCCCGCCCTCGACCAGCGCCCAGTAGACCTTCTCCGCCTCCTTCGTGGCGAAGAGCCTGTTGAGGCGGGCGAGCGCCTTGGCGTGGCGCCCGAGCGCGAGGCAGCCCGAGGTGTCGCGGTCGAGCCGGTGCACCACCTCGGGCCGGCGGGGCAGGCCGAAGCGCAAGGCATCGAGATGGTCGGTCAGGGTCTCCCCGCCTTTCGGGCCGGGATGCACGGGAAGACCCGCCGGCTTGTCGATGACGAGCAGCAGGGCATCGCGGTAGAGGAGCCGTGGCCCTATGTCAGGCGGGTTCGCCGCTGTCGGGGACATGCGCGTCGGCTAGTGCGTCCGGCGCGCGGGAGCAAGCATCGATGAGCCAAGACGAGAAGCCGGGCTGGCTCGGCCGCCTGTTCGGACGGAAGGGCGCGGCGCGCGAGGAGGGCGAGAGCCTGCCGGCGGAATCGCCCGCCTCGCCGTCCGAGGGCCAGCCGGATTTCGCCATCGGAGCGGATGCGGTCGAGCAGGTGCCGCTGCCGGCCTCCGAACCCTCACCGGACGACGAGAGCCGCAACACCGTCCCCGACGAGATCGAGGGGGCCGATCTCCAGCCCGTCGACAGGGAGCCGGATGCGCCCCCTCCCGGCACGGCGGGGGACGATGCCGGCCACGGCGCGGAGCCGGCCGAGGCGACGGAGGTCGCCGCGCTGCCGCATGCCGGTCCCGACCCGGACATCCAGCCCGTCGATTCGGCCCCCGCGCTCGCCGGCGACGCGGCCGGGGAGCCCGAGGCGCGGGGCTGGTGGGGCCGCCTGACCTCGGGGATGAAGCGCACCTCCTCCTCGCTCTCGGAGCGGGTGACGGGCCTCTTCACCAAGCGCAAGCTCGACGCCACCACCCTGGAGGAGCTGGAGGACGCGCTGATCCAGGCCGATTTCGGCGTCGAGACCGCCATGCGGGTCTCGGAGGCGGTCGGCAAGGGCCGCTACGAGAAGGGCATTTCCGCCGACGAGGTCCGCTCCATCCTCGCGGCGGAGGTCGAACGCGCCCTCGATCCGGTCGCCCGGCCGTTGGCCGTCGACGGCACGAAGAAGCCTTTCGTCATCCTCACGGTGGGGGTCAACGGCGCCGGCAAGACCACCACCATCGGCAAGCTGTCGCTGAAGCTGAAGGCCGAAGGGCGCAGCGTCATGCTCGCGGCCGGCGACACCTTCCGCGCCGCGGCGGTCGAGCAGTTGAAGGTCTGGGGCGAGCGCACCGGCACCCCCGTCGTCACCCGGCCCCAGGGCAGCGACGCGGCCGGGCTCGCCTTCGACGCGCTGAAGGAGGCGACGGAGAGCGGCACCGACGTGCTGCTCATCGACACCGCCGGCCGCCTCCAGAACAAGGCCGGGCTGATGGCCGAGCTCGAGAAGATCGTACGCGTCATCCGCAAGATGGACCCGGAGGCGCCGCACGCCACCATCCTCGTGCTCGACGCCACGGTGGGCCAGAACGCGCTCTCGCAGGTCGAGCTTTTTTCCCAGGCCGCGCCGGTGAGCGGGCTGGTGATGACGAAGCTCGACGGCACCGCGCGCGGCGGCATCCTGGTGGCGCTCGCGGCCAAGTTCGGCCTGCCGGTGCATTTCATCGGCGTCGGCGAGGGCGTCGAGGATCTGGAGCCCTTCGCCGCGCGCGACTTCGCGCGGGCGATCGCGGGGATCGAGCGCGGCTAGGACTCGCGCGGCGGCTGCCGTTCCGCGCGAGCGAAGGCGCGTCCCGGCAAGGGGGCCAAGACGCGCTCCGATGCGGCTCTCAGGAGTCGCGCGGCGGCTCGGCGAGTTCCGGCCAGCGCCGATCGGCGAAGGCCGCGTGGCCGCGCGGCAGCATGGCGAGCCGCGCAAGCCGCCGGGCCGCGAGCGGCGTCAGGGCCTCGAACAGGTCGTAGACCTCGCGCAGATGCGCGACGGGCACGTCCTCCGCGTGGCGGTAGAGCAGGAGGCTCTTGAGCAGCGACCACGGGCGCTGGAGCCCGCGCAGGATCGCGCACAGCCCGGAGGCGCTCGGAGCGAGATAGGCGCGCACCGTCGCCTCCACCGGCAATCCGGCCTGGTAGGAGAGCGCCGCCAGCACGTCCTCGATGCGGCGCAGCGCGATCCACCGCTCCAGCCGCGCGCTCGTCGCGACGGCGGGCGCGAACTCCTCGGGATCGGTGTTGGCGGACGCGGCGAACCGGGCCAGGATGAGCGCGTCGAGGGGCCGTTCGAAGATCGCCGGGACCTCCGCCTGCACGGAGGCGGCCCGCGCTCGATCGTCGCTCCAGACGAGCTCGACCTCCTCCGCCGCGCGCTGCCGCGCCAGGGCCAGGAGCGGCGCGCGGCAGCGGCCGGGCAGGCCGGCGCGGGCGCCGAGCCTCACGGCGACGGCCTCGGAGGCGGCGGCGAGGCGCATCAGCCCGTCGAATCCGGCCTCGGAGATCGGCGCGGCCGGGTTGTCGAGGAGGCCCACCGCCACGGCGGGGGCGTTCTGCGCGATCAGGGCGTCGGTGGTCCCCATGTCGAGGTCGACCCGCGAGGCGACCGCGAGACGGTGCCGGTCGGAGCAGGTCTCGATGACGGATCCCAGGAGCTCGGCGTCGAGGGCGCGCGAGCGCGACAGCAGCGGCATCGCCACGTCGGCGGACGGGTCGCGCGAGAGCATCGCCGCCGTCCGCGCGGGCGGCAGGCGCAGCTCGGCGAGCTTGAGCGCGAAGAGCTGCCGGGCGGCGGTATCCACCTGGCCGAGCAGCGCGAAGAGCAGCCCGTCGAAGACGTCCTTCGCGGTCGGCGGCAGGCGCGACCAGCGCTTGACCAGCATTTCCGCCGATTCCTGCACGAGCCGCGATTGCATGACGCGGTCGCCGCTGCGGATCGCGGTCTCGATCTCGTCGACGAGCCTGTCGGCACGGTTGGCGGTGGCTTGAGCTGTCGGCATCGCGCGGCTCAGCCGGCGAGCGCCGCGGCGGCGGCGGCCTTCGCCTCCTCCGCCTGGATGGCCGTGATCAGGTAGGGGTGCCAGAGGCCGAACACGCGATGGACGATCTTGTCCACGTCGGTGAAGGAGAAGGGCTTCTTCAGGAAGCCGGAGACGCCGAAGGTCTCGAGCTGCTTCAACAGCCGCTCCTCGATCTCGACGCCCATCATCACGAGCTTGGCCTCCGGGTAACGGTCGTTGACGAGGCAGGCGACCTCGAGGGCCGGGAAATCCGGCAGGTTCTGCTCGACGATGGCCATGTCGAAGGAGCGCCGCTTGGCCAGGCGCACGGCGTCCTTGCCGCCCGGCGCCTCGACCACCTCGAAGGAGAACTGGCTCTGTCCGAGGAGCCGGGTAATCAGCTTGCGCGTGGCGGCGCTCGGGTCCACCACCATGAGGCTGAGCCGGCGCCGGGTGACGCGGCTCGCCTCGATCACCCGCTCGACATTCTGCTTCGCCAGCGGCTTGAGAATGACGTCGTAGGCGCCGATCCGGCGGGCCACGGACGGCCAGCCGGTCGCCAGCAGGTCCGTGACGAGGACGACCATGCTGCGCGGCCCGGCGGAGCCGGAATTGCGCCACGCCAGCAGGTCGGCGCCGTTGGTCTGCGGCAGGACGACATCGATGAGCACGATATCGATGGGGCCGCTGGCGAGCGCGCGGCTCAGCTCGAGGCCGTTGGTCGCCGAGATCACCTTGGCCGAGGGCTCGACCTCGATGATGGTCTCGATGAGGGCGAGACGCGTCTCCTCGTCGGCGTCCGCAACCAGAATGGTCGGTCCCTGGTCCATGCCGTCGTTACCCTGCCGGTCATTGATCGTCGAATCGTAGCCTCGGTTCTGTGGCAAAAAGTTTAAGTCCGCGATAACACTGAATTCCCCTCGCATTTTCCTGCAATTGAATGTGCGCTTCCGAACTCGCCCCATAATTGCGTTTCGGGAGCAGAACCGTCGCGGCACGGGACTGCGCCGCGACGGCCGCGCCGGACGAACCCGGTTGACCGCGGCGGGCCGACGGGGCCAGAACCCGCCATGCAGATCGAAGACGCACCGCCCCGCCGCCATCTCGCGCCCCTGCCGAAGCTCGCCCTCGAACTCGGGCCGCTGGTGCTGTTCTTCCTCGGCAACGCCTATTCCGAGCGCTTCGGCGTCGCCCCCGAGCAGAAGCTGTTCGTGGCCACGGGCCTCTTCGTCGCGGCGACGGTGGCGGCGCTCGCCGTGCACTACGCGCTGGTGCGCAGGCTGCCGATCATGCCGCTGGTCTCGGGCGCGGTCGTGGTGGTGTTCGGCGGCCTCACCCTGCTCCTTCAGGACAAGACCTTCATCATGGTCAAGCCGACCATCGTGAACAGCCTGTTCGGCGCCGTGCTGCTCGGCGGGCTGGCCTTCGGCAAGCCGCTCCTCTCGGTGGTGCTCGACAGCGTGTTCACCCTCACGGACGAGGGCTGGCGGAAGCTCACCTTCCGCTGGGGGCTGTTCTTCTTCGTGCTCGCGGGCCTGAACGAGCTGGTCTGGCGCACGCAGACGGAGGATTTCTGGGTGAACTTCAAGGTCTTCGGCATCATGCCGCTGACCGTGCTGTTCGCGCTCGCCCAGACCCCGCTGCTGTCGCGCTACGAGCGCAAGAACGGGGAAGCGGCCTGATACAGCGCGCCTTCCCCCTGACTTCGTCAGGAGAAGGCATTCCGCGCATCGGCGCGGGCGAGCATTCGCGCTTGCCGCGCACCTTCGAACGAGGCCGTTCGGAGGTGCTGCGGTATCAATCCGTCCAGGAGAAGGGGATTCCGGTTCTCCGTACGGACAGACGGCAGAACGGACTCTACGAGCCGCCTCCGGCCTTGCCGGCGGCGCGGACCTTGCCGAGCACGCTCTCGAGGTTCTCCGGCGTGACGATGCCGACGAGCTTGTCGCGGATGATCCCGTCCGGGCCGACGATGAAGGTCTCGGGCACCCCGTAGACCCCGAAATCGATGCCGACCCGGCCGCTCTCGTCGCGGCCCACCGCCGCGAAGGGCACGCCGTTGCGGGCGAGGAAGCGCCGGCCGGCCTCGGGGGCGTCCTTGTAGTCGATGCCGACCAGCCGCAGCCCCGGCTCCTTCGAGAGACGCATCAGCATCGGATGCTCGATCTGGCAGGGGGCGCACCAGGACGCCCAGAAGTTTACCACCGTGACGCCGCCCTTGAGATCGGCGCTCGACAGGCCGGGCACGGGGGCGCCACCGGCCTCCAGCCCCGGCAGCGCGTCGAGCACGAAGGCGGGCACCGGCTTGCCGATCATCACGGAGGGGATCGCCGCCGGGTCGGCGCCCGAGCGCAGGCGCAGGAAGAACAGCCCGGCGAGGATCGCGAACACGATCGCCGGGATCGCCACCAGCAGCGAGCGGCGCGCGCCGGGAGCTTCCTCCACGGACGGGGTCCGGCCGCTCACCGGCGCTCGCCCTGCCTGAGCGCGGCGAGCGTGCGCTCCTGCGAACGCCGGTCGCGCAGGGCGTTGCCGACGAGGAGCAGCATCACCAGGGCGGTGAAGGCATAGGCCGCGAGGATGAAGCCGGCGTGGTCTTGCAGCATGGTCGTCAGAGCGCCTGTCCGGCGGGAAGGCCCGTGGGCGGGAGCGCGGCGCCGGCATCGAGCCGCTCGGCCTCGCGGATGGTGAGCGTGCGCACCCGGCGGCGCAGGATCTCGGTCTGCATCGTGTAGAGATGGAGCGTGATGCCGGCGAGCGTCGCGCCGCAGATCATCACCAGCAGCGGGTGGAGCATCGAGGGGTCGATGCTCGAGCCGCCCATGCGCAGGATCGAGGCGGGCTGGTGGAGCGTCGACCACCAGTTCACCGAGAACTTGATGATCGGCAGGTTCACGGCGCCGACGAGCGTCAGGATCGCCACGGCGCGGGCGGCGCGGTTCGGGTCCTCCATGGTCCGCCACAGGGCGATGATGCCGCAATAGATCAGCAGCAGGATCAGCATCGAGGTCAGGCGCGCGTCCCAGACCCAGTAGGTGCCCCACATCGGCTTGCCCCAGAGGGAGCCGGTGACGAGGCAGATCAGGGTGAAGGCCGCCCCGATGGGCGCCGCCGCGCGCTGCGCCACGTCGGCCAGCGGATGGCGCCAGACCAGCGTGCCGACGGCCGAGAGCGCCATGGAGCCGTAGAAGAACACCCCGAGCCAGGCGGCCGGGACGTGGATGAACATGATCCGCACCGTCTCGCCCTGCTGGTAGTCGGGGGGCGCGACGAAGAAGGTCAGGTACAGCCCGACGCCGAGCGTCAGGGCCGAGAGCCCGGCGAGCCAGGGCGTGACGGCGCCGGACCACCGCAGGAAATGGCCGGGATTGGCGATGCGAGTCCACATGCGCGTGCCCTAGCGCAGGGTGCGGTGCAGCGGCAATGCGGACGAAAGGCGCGGAGGTCTACTCGCCCCAGCGCAGCGCGGCGGCGGCGGCCAGCGTTCCGACGACCCCGGCGATCAGGCTCAAGCCGCCGAGGATCGCGAGCGGCGTCGTGACGGGCACGGTGCCGCCGAGCGCCGCCTGCGCCGCCGAGACCCCGAAGATCAGCGTCGGGATCATCAACGGCAGCACCAGCACGGCGAGGATCAGGCCGCCCCGGCGGATCGAGGCGGTGAGCGCCGCGCCCACCGCTCCGACGAAGGTCAGCGCCGGGGTGCCGACGAGGAGCGTCAGGGCCGTCGCGCCCATGGCGGTGCCGTCGAGCGCCACGAGCAGCCCGAAGAGCGGCGAGGCCAGCGCCAGCGGCAGCCCCGTCGTCAGCCAATGCGCCACGACCTTGGCCAGCACCACGATCTCGAGGGGGGCGGGAGCACCGGTCATCAGGTCGAGGGAGCCGTCCTCCTCGTCGGCCTGGAACAGGCGGTCAAGGCCGATCAGGGTGGCGAGGACGGCGGCGAGCCACAGGATCGCCGGGCCGATGCGCGACAGCAGGTTGAGATCGGGCCCCAGCGCGAAGGGCACCAGCGCCACGATCATCAGGAAGAACACGAGCGAGAGCGAGCCCGAGCCGCCGACGCGGGAGGCGAGCTTCAGGTCGCGGGAGACCAGGGCGGCGAAGACGGCGATCACGGCCTCACCTCCGGCGCGGGCGCGGCACCGGCCGCCGGCGGGCCGATGCGCAGCTCCTTCGCGTCGTCGAGGCCGAGGGCCTGATGGGTCGCGGCGACGACGAGCCCTCCTTGCGCGCGGTGCTCCGCCATCAGGGTCGCGAGCAGCGCCTGCGAGGCGGTGTCGAGCGCGGCGGTGGGCTCGTCGAGGAGCCAGAGCGGGCGCGCGCAGACGAGGAGCCGGGCCAGCGCCACCCGGCGCCGCTGCCCGGCGGAGAGATAGGCCACCGGCAGGTCGTGGGCATGCGCCAGCCCCATCCGCCCCAGCGCCGCGCGCGGATCGAGCCGCGCCGCGCCGAGAAGCTTCTGCGCGAAGGCGAGGTTCTCGCCGGCTGTCAGCGCGCTCTTCAGCCCGTCGCGATGGCCGACGACATGGAGGCATTCCGGCAGGCTCGCCTCGCCGGCATCGGCGATGTCCACCCGCCCGCTCTCCGGCCTCAGGCGCCCGGCGAGGATCGCGAGCAGCGTCGACTTGCCGGCGCCGTTGCGCCCGGTCACGGCCAACGCCTCCCCCGGCCCGAGCGCGAAGGACAGGCCGGAAAACACCCGGCGCCCGGACCGGCGGCAGCACAGGTTCTCGACGGTCAGCCGCACGCGGAGGATGCCTTGTCTTGAGACGCCGGTTCGCGGCCTATCGGTAGACCGCGCGGCGATGCCCGATCCGCACCACCACGATGCGCACGGCACCGTCTTCTATGGCGGCGATGACGCGATAGTCACCCACCCGGTACTTCCAGAGCTCGCCGAGACGGGCGCCTTTCAACGCCTCGCCGATCGCGCGCGGGTCTTCGAGAGGCGACACGCGGTCCCGCAGGAAGCGGAGAATCCGCGCCGCGGCATCGCGGTCGAGCTTCGCCAGTTCCCGCTCGGCCGCCCTCTCGAACTCAATCCGCCACGCCATGGCGGCTCATCACGGCTTCGAGCGGGATGGTGTCGCTCGCGCCGCGCCGCAGGGCCTCGAGCCTGCTTTCGGCCAGGGCGAGGTCTTCGAGCGCCTCGAGATGCTCGAGGATCGCCTCGCGCGCGTGCTCGTCGCGGCTGCGGCCGGTGCGCCGCGCCAACGCATCGAGGCGGCGTTCGACATCCGGGGGAAGGTCGAGGGCGAGCATGGCGAACTCCACAGGCGAAGAAGGCTTACGACGGCCGCGTCCGAACGTATAGCGGGGACAGCCCCGCCCCCCTGTCACACGCGCCGGTAGCGGCCAGTTTCGAGGTGTTCTATAGAACGCTCAGGCTGCGCCGCGCGATTCTCGGGCGTCCAATTCGCTCCTCGCGCACCATCCTGTCCGGGCACCCCCGGAGCGGCGCGCGCCCATCGGGCGCATCCTAGCCGAACACCGTCTTTCCGTGGCGCGGGTTATGCCTGCGCGTGTTCGACAAACGCCAGCGAAGGATCAGACGAGCCGTGGCATCCATCGACAGCTTCAAAGCCCGCCAGACGCTCACCGTGGGCGACAAGAGCTACACCTACTACTCGATCCCCGAGGCGCAGAAGAACGGCCTGGCCGACGCGGCCCTGCTGCCCTTCTCCATGAAGGTCATCCTCGAGAACCTGCTGCGCTACGAGGACGAGCGCTCGGTCAAGAAGGCCGATATCGACGCCACGGTCGCCTGGCTCGGCAACAAGGGCAAGACCGAGACCGAGATCGCCTTCCGCCCCTCGCGCGTGCTGATGCAGGATTTCACGGGCGTGCCCGCCGTGGTGGACCTCGCGGCCATGCGTGACGCGATGGTCGCCCTCGGCGGCGACCCGCAGAAGATCAACCCGCTGGTGCCGGTGGATCTCGTCATCGACCACTCGGTGATCGTCGACGAGTTCGGCACCCCGAAGGCGCTGGCCGACAACGTGGCCCTGGAATACGAGCGCAACGGCGAGCGCTACACCTTCCTGAAATGGGGCCAGTCGGCCTTCGACAACTTCTCCGTGGTCCCCCCCGGCACCGGCATCTGCCACCAGGTGAACCTGGAGTTCCTGTCGCAGACCGTGTGGACCCGCACGGGCGACGGCGATCCCTTCCCGCACGCCTATCCCGACAGCCTGGTCGGCACCGACTCGCACACCACCATGGTCAACGGTCTGGCCGTGCTCGGCTGGGGCGTCGGCGGCATCGAGGCCGAGGCGGCCATGCTCGGCCAGCCGCTCTCGATGCTGATCCCCGAGGTGGTCGGCTTCAAGCTGTCGGGCAAGCTGCCCGAGGGCACCACCGCCACCGACCTCGTGCTGACGGTTACGCAGATGCTCAGGAAGAAGGGCGTCGTCGGAAAATTCGTAGAATTCTACGGCCCCGGCCTCGACGACATGGCGGTGGCCGACCGCGCCACCATCTCCAACATGGCTCCCGAATACGGCGCCACCTGCGGCTTCTTCCCCATCGACGCCAAGACCATCGCCTTCCTGAAGGTGACGGGCCGGGCCGACGACCGGATCGCTCTCGTCGAGGCATACGCCAAGGCGCAGGGGATGTGGCGCGACGCCGACACCCCCGACCCGGTCTTCACCGACACGCTCGCGCTCGATATGGGCGACGTGAAGCCCTCACTCGCCGGGCCCAAGCGTCCGCAGGACCGGGTGCTCCTCGACGGCGCCAAGACCGGCTTCGCCCAGTCCATGGAGACCGAGTTCAAGAAGGCCGCCGACATCGCCAAGCGCTACGCGGTCGAGGGCGCGAACTACGACATCGGCCATGGTGACGTGGTGATCGCCGCGATCACGAGCTGCACCAACACCTCGAACCCGAGCGTGATGATCGGCGCGGGGCTGCTGGCCCGCAACGCGGTGGCCAAGGGCCTGACCTCGAAGCCCTGGGTGAAGACCTCGCTGGCGCCCGGCTCCCAGGTGGTCGCCGAGTATCTCGAGAAGGCCGGCCTCCAGAAGCCCCTCGACGCGCTGGGCTTCAACCTCGTCGGCTTCGGCTGCACCACCTGCATCGGCAATTCGGGCCCGCTCCCGGCGCCGATCTCGAAGGCGATCAACGACAACGACGTGGTCGCCGCCGCCGTGCTCTCCGGCAACCGCAACTTCGAGGGCCGCGTGAACCCCGACGTGCGGGCGAACTACCTCGCCTCGCCGCCGCTGGTGGTGGCCTACGCGCTCGCCGGCTCGCTCCAGGTGGACCTCACCAAGGAGCCCCTCGGCACGGGCTCGGACGGCAAGCCGGTCTATCTCGCCGATATCTGGCCCTCCACCGCCGAGGTCGCCCAGTTCATCGAGGCGAACATCACCTCGGGCCTGTTCAAGTCCCGCTACGCCGACGTCTTCGGCGGCGACAGCTACTGGAAGGCCGTCGAGGTCAAGGAAGCGGAGACCTTCGCCTGGGATCCGGGTTCGACCTACGTGCAGAACCCGCCCTATTTCGAGGGCATGACCAAGACGCCGGCCCCCGTCGAGGACATCGTGGGCGCGCGCATCCTGGGGCTCTTCCTCGACTCGATCACGACGGACCACATCTCGCCCGCCGGCAACATCCGCGCGGCCTCGCCCGCCGGCGAGTACCTGCAAGAGCATCAGGTCCGGGTGCAGGACTTCAACCAGTACGGCACCCGGCGCGGCAACCATCAGGTGATGATGCGCGGCACCTTCGCCAACATCCGCATCAAGAACCAGATGGTGCGGGACGGCGACGGCAACGTGGTCGAGGGCGGCTGGACGCTGTTCCAGCCCTCCGGCGAGAAGATGTTCATCTACGACGCCGCCAAGAAATACGCCGAGACCGACACGCCGCTCGTCGTCTTCGCCGGCAAGGAATACGGCACCGGCTCCTCGCGCGACTGGGCGGCGAAGGGCACCAAGCTGCTCGGCGTGCGCGCCGTCATCGCCGAGAGCTTCGAGCGCATCCACCGCTCGAACCTCGTCGGCATGGGCCTCGTGCCGCTGGTCTTCCAGGGCGAGACGTCCTGGCAGTCGCTGGGCCTGAAGGGCGACGAGACCGTGACCATCCGCGGGCTCACCGGCGACCTGAAGCCGCGCCAGACGCTGATCGCCGAGATCACCTCGGCGGACGGCACCAAGAAGGACGTCCCGCTCACCTGCCGCATCGATACGCTGGACGAGCTCGACTACTTCCGCAACGGCGGCATCCTGCCCTACGTGCTGCGCTCGCTCGCCGCCTGAGGCTGCCGGCGAACGCGATGACGAAAGGCGGCCGCGTCCTGCGCGGCCGCCTTTCTCATAAGGACATTCTAATACGATTGCGCATCAATTCATTGCGCGCAACTCTCGTCGCGGCGCTCCGTCGCGCCATCTCCCTGCCGGTCAACCAGGGAGAATTCCGATGAGACGCCTCACGATCCTCGCCGCCGCCGGCCTGATGGCCCTGTCCGGCATGGCCTTCGCGGCCCCCGAGCTCCAGCGGGTGCGCGGCACCATCGACAAGATCGACGGCGATACGCTCACCATCGCCACCACGGAGGGCACCTCCGAGACGGTCTCGGTGGCCGGCGCCAAGTTCGCCTGGGTGGCGAAATCGAGCCTCGACGCCATCAGGGACGGCGTCTTCATCGGCACCGCCACCAAGGGCGAGAACCCGATGACGGCGCTGGAGGTGGTGATCTTCCCCGAATCCATGCGCGGCACGGCGGAGGGCCATTACGGCTGGGACATGATCCCCGACCCCCTGGCCGGCGGCGGCAAGGTCAAGAGCGCCATGACCAACGGCACGGTGAAGGCCGGCGGGGCCGGCGCGCCGAAGGTGAAGAGCGCCATGACCAACGGCACCGTGTCATCGACCGGCGGCACCGGGGCCGAGCGCATGCTCACCGTCACCTATGGCAAGGACGGCGCGAAGCAGATCGCGGTGCCGCCGCAGGCGCCCATCGTCGCCTTCGAGCCGGCCGACAGGGCGATCCTCGCCAAGGGATCGAAGGTCTTCGTGGTCGCCGCCAGGGACGGCGGGACGCTCGACGGCAAGCTCGTCGGCGTCGGAAAGGACGGCCTCACGCCGCCTATGTGAGGGACACCCCCATGTGAGGACGGGACCGGGGGCGGGGGAGGGCGTTGCCGGCGTCCTTCCCCGCTCGAGATAGTGTCAGGCCGGATCGGCCGCCCCGTCCCCGCCCGTGAAATCCCGCCAGAGCAGCACCAGCGCGGCCATCACCGCCGGGCCGAGGAAGAGGCCGAGCAGGCCGAAGGTCTCGACGCCGCCGAGGATGCCGAGCAACACCCAGAGGAAGGGCAGCTTCGTGGTGCCGCCGATGAGGACCGGCCGCACGAAATGGTCGGCCACGAAGGTCACGACGAAGCCGGCCGCCACCACGATCACCGCCGGCACCACCGATCCCGCCGCGAGCAGGAGCAGCGCCGCGATGCCGAACACCACCGGCGCGCCGAACGGGATCATCGCCGCCACCGCCGTCAGGGCGCCGAGCAGAACCGGGTGCGGCACGCCCGCGACATAATAGACGACCCCGAGCAGGAAGCCCTCGCCGAGCCCCACGAGCACCAGCCCGTCGACGGTGCCGTGGACGGAGGCGACCATCTGGCGGCCGACCCGCTCGCCGCGCGGGCCGAACATCCGGTCGCAGGCGACGAGCGCCTGCCGGGCGAGCAGGTGCCCGTCGCGGAACAGGAAGAACAGCGCCACCAGGCAGAAGCCGAACAGCACCGCGCGCCGCACCACCTGCCGGCCGAGGTCGCGCGAGAGGTCGATCACCGAGGAATTGTCGAGCCGGTGCAGCAGCTCCGAGCCGGCGGAGGGATGGCTGAGGTTCTCAGTCCACCAGGCCGTGGCCTGGGCGGCGCCGAAGGGCAGGCGGCCGAGGAGCTCGGGGGCCGGGATGCCGGTCTTCTCGGCGGCGCGGACGAAGTCGAGCACGTCATGCGCCTCGCGGCCCGCCTGCACCGCGAGCACCACCAGCGGCACCAGGAAGACCAGCGCCACGAGCGCGGTGAACAGGACCGGCAGGAGGATGTTGTGCCGGCCGGGCGGAAACCGCCGCTCGGCCCGCGCGTAGAGCGGCCAGAGCGCGATGCAGAGGATCAGGGCCCAGACCAGCGCCGGCAGGAACTCGTGCAGGATCCACAGCCCCAGCGCCGCCAGCGCCAGGGACAGCAGGATCCGGGCGGTCCCCTGCGAGCGGGCGGCGTCGCGGCGGTCCATGGGACCGGGATCGTCGGGGCGGAGATCGTTGGCGGCGCGAAGCTTCGGTTCCATGATCCTCACTGGCCTCCCGGCGGCCGGGCCGCGCGTCTCATCTAGGATGGGGCGGCCCCGAGTGAAACGGGCGCCGTCCCGTGAAGCCGGCAAGGTTGCCCGGTCCCCCCCCCTCGTGTAGACGCTTGCCACCTTCAAGGAGCCGTGAGGCGGCCCTTTTCCGGCGCGGGCGGCGGTCCCCGGCGCCACCTCACGGGAACGGCGAGTCAGCATGTCAGAGCTTTCGACCACCGGCACGAGCGGCACCTTCGATCGGGTCGCCGACATCATCGCGGACACCGCCGACATCCCGCGCGACAAGATCACCCCCGAGAGCCACGCCATCGACGATCTCGGCATCGATTCCCTCGCTTTCCTCGACATCGCCTTCGCGGTGGACAAGGCCTTCGGGATCAAGCTGCCGCTGGAGCGCTGGACCCAGGAGGTCAACGAGGGCAAGGTCCCGGCCGAGGAGTACTTCGTCCTCAAGAACCTCTGCGCGCGCATCGACGGCCTCGTCGCCGAGAAGGCCGCCAAGGCCTGAGCCGAACGTAAAGAGCAAAGGGCGGACCGGCCCATGCGCCTCGAATATTTCGAGATGATCGACGAGGTGGTGGCGCTCGACCGCGCCGCCGGCCGGATCGAGGCGATCGCCCGCGTGCCCCTGGAGAGCCCGGTCTTCGAGGGGCATTTCCCCGGCCACCCGCTGGTGCCGGGCGTGCTGCTCACCGAGACCATGGCCCAGGCCTCCGGCTATCTCGTGCTCGCCCATCTCGATTTCGCGCAGATGCCCTTCCTGATGGCCGTCGACAAGGCGCGCTTCCGCTCCTTCGTCGGCCCCGGCGCGACGCTCCAGGTCACGGCGAGCCTGGAGCATGACGGCTCGGGCTACGCCGTCACCAAGGCCGCCATCCGCCACGACGGCAAGGCGCTCGCCGACGCGGAGCTGCGCTTCCGCACCATGCCCTTCCCCGAGGGGCTCGACGCGCCCATGCGCGAGCGGGCCGCCAGGATCGGGCTCGATACCCTGATCGGAGCCCGGCCGTGAGCAGCCGCGAGGTCGTCGTCACCGGGGTCGGGCTCGTCTCCTGCGCGGGCGAGGGGCTCGACGCGCATCTCGGTGCCTTCGAGGCCGGCACGCCGCCGCGCACGGATACAGAGACCTTCGCGCCCTATCCGGTCCATCCGGCTCCAGCGCTCGCCTGGGACGGGCAGATCCCCAAAAAATCCGACCAGCGGCAGATGGAGGCGTGGCAGCGGCTCGGCGTCTACGCCGCCGGGCTGGCCCTCGAGGCCGCCGGCGTCAAGGACGACGCGGCCTTCAAGGCGGCGCTCCATCTCGTGGTGGCCTGCGGCGGCGGCGAACGCGACTACGCCGTCGACGGCGCCATCCTCACCGGCCTGCGGGACGCCGCCGATCCCGGCGCCTATCTCAACGAGCACCTTCTGAACGACCTGCGGCCGACGCTCTTCCTGGCCCAGCTCTCGAACCTGCTCGCGGGCAACATCTCCATCGTCCACGGCGTCACGGGAGCCTCGCGCACCTTCATGGGCGAGGAGGCGGCCGGGGTCGACGCGCTGCGCATCGCGCATGCCCGCATCGCCGCCGGGCAGAACGACGCCATGCTGGTGGGCGGCTCCTACAACGCCGAGCGGCCGGACGTGCTCGTGGTCCACGAGATGGGCGGCTACCTGCGCCACGGCGAATACCGCCCGGTCTTCGCGCGGGCGGGCGAGAGCGAGAAGGCCGGCGGCTTCATCCTGGGAAGCTGCGCCGCGTTCCTCGTTCTCGAATCCGCCGCGCATGCGACGGCACGCGGCGCGACCGCGCTCGCCCGCCTCGCGGCGGTGGAGAGCGACCGGACGCGGCGGGCCACGGGCAGCGTCTCGGAGAGCCTCGCGTCGCTCTGGGGCAAGGCGGGGATCGAGCGCCCCGGCGCCGTCCTCTCCGGCGCCACGGGCGTTCCCGGCATCACGGCCGAGGAGCGCGCGGCGCTGGCTCAGCTCGCCCCCGGCGCGCGGATCGCCGCGCTCGGCGACCTCGCCGGGCACGGCATGGAGGTCGTGGCGCCCCTCGGCGCGGCCATCGCCGCCGGCCTGGTCTCGCGCGGACGCGCAAGCGAGGTCGCCGTCACCACCGTCGGCCACCGCCGCGGGGAGGGCGTGGTGCGGGTGGTCGCGTGAACGGCCGCGCCAGACACGCGGAATCGGTATAGGACGGCGCCATGTCAGGACAGCCCCACCGCGACGCGAAAGGCCGGCCCCTGGTCGCCGTCACCGGCATCGGCCTCGTCACCTCGCTCGGGCGCGGGCAGGGCGAGAACTGGGCCGCGCTGACGGGCGGCCGCTCCGGCATCCACGCCATCGCGCGCTTTCCCACGGAGGGCCTGCGCACCCGCATCGCCGGCACCGTCGATTTCCTCGACACCGACCCGCTGGTGGCGCCCGCCCTCTCGCAGCGCTTCGCCGAGGTGGCGGCCGAGGAAGCCGTGGCGCAGGCCGGGATCGGACAGGCCGGGGATTTTCCCGGCGCGCTGTTCATCGCGGTGCCTCCCGTCGAGATGGAATGGCCGCAGCGGCAGGCCCTGGCCGAGGCGGCGGGCGAGACGGACGGCGTCACCTATGGCGGCCTCCAGCGCGCCGCCGCGAGCCGCCGCTTCGACGCCTGGCACGATCTCTTCATCTTCGGCACGGTGGCCGACCACATCGCCGACCGCTTCGGCACCAAGGGCTCGCCGATCTCGCTCTCGACCGCCTGCTCGTCGGGCGCCACGGCGATCCAGCTCGGGGTCGAGGCGATCCGCCGGGGCGAGATGAGCGCGGCGCTCTGCATCGGCACGGACGGCTCGGTGAACCCGGAATCGCTGATCCGGTTCTCGCTGCTCTCGGCGCTCTCCACCCAGAACGACCCGCCGGAAGGGGCCTCCAAGCCCTTCTCGAAGAACCGCGACGGCTTCGTCATGGGCGAAGGGGCCGCCGCCCTGGTTCTGGAGGACGCGGAAGCCGCGACGGCGCGCGGGGCAAGGATCCTCGGCTACGTGCTCGGCTGCGGCGAGAAGGGCGACGGCTTCCACCGCACCCGCTCGAGCCCCGACGGCGCCCCGGTGGTCGCCGCGATCCGGGCCAGCCTGGACGACGCCGGGCTCGGGCCCGAGGGCATCGACACCGTGAACGCCCACGGCACCTCGACGCCCGAGAACGACAAGATGGAGGCGCAGGGCCTCACCGCCGTGTTCGGCGAGCGCATCGGGTCGCTGCCCGTGACCTCCAACAAGTCGATGATCGGGCACACGCTGACGGCGGCCGGCGCCATCGAGGCGGCGGTGTCGATCCTGACGATCCTCCACGGACGCATCCCGCCGACCATCAACTACGCCCTGCCGGACCCGGCCATTCCCCTCGACGTGGTGGCGACGGCCCGCGACGTGCCGGTCTCGCGGGTGCTGTCGAACTCCTTCGGATTCGGCGGGCAGAACACCTGCCTCGTGCTCGGGGCCGAACCGGCATGAGCGGGCGCGTCCTCGTCACGGGCGGCGCCTCGGGGCTCGGCGCGGCGATCGTGCGCGCGCTCGCCGCGGCGGGCCACGAGGTCGAGCTCACCTTCCGCTCGTCGGGGGAGGCGGCGGAGGCGCTGCTCGCCGAGCTGCGCGACGCCCATCCCGGCCGCGCCTTCTCGGCGCGCGCGCTCGATCTGTCGGATCGCGCCGCCGTCGAGGCGTTCTGCGAGGCGGCGGAGGGGGAGAGCTATTACGGGCTCGTCCACAATGCCGGCCAGTCCTCCGACGCGCTCGCCGCCATGCTCGACCGCGACCGCGCCGAGGAGGCGATGCAGGTCAATTTCTGGTCGCTGACGCGGATCGCCAAGAGCCTGGTGCGCGGCATGATCCGGGCACGCGCGGGCCGCATCGTCGCCATCGGCTCGGTGGCGGCGCTGCGCGGCAATGCCGGCAACGCCGCCTATGCGGCGAGCAAGGGCGCGCTGATCGCCTATTGCCGGACGCTCGCCATCGAGTCGGCCAAGCGCGGCGTCACCGTGAACGTGATCGCGCCGGGCTTCGTCGACACGGAGATGATGGCCCCCTACGCCGCCCATCGCGCCGGCATGGAGCGCCAGATCCCCGCCGGGCGCTTCGCCCGGACCGACGAGGTCGCGGCGCTGGCGGCCTTCCTGATGGGGGAGGGCGCGGGCTACATCACCGGCGCGGTGCTGCCGGTCGACGGCGGCCTCACCGCGATGATGGGCGTGCACCGCTCCTGAGACCGCTTCCGATGCCTCGCTCGCCCCTCACCACCGTCGGCGCGGCCTGCCTGACCGTGGCGCTGTCGATCCTGCCGGCCGCCGCCGCCGACACCTTCCGCGTCGACGGCCTGCCCTACGGCGACAGCCTCACCATCCGCGAGACGCCGGACGCCTCGGCGGCGGCGGTGGGGCAGATCCCGGTGGGCCGGCGCGTCCTCGGCTTCGGCTGCACCAACGACACCCCGAGCGCCACCACCTGGTGCCGGGTCCGCTTCGGCAGGGCGCTCGGCTGGGCGAGGCGGCGCTATCTGGCGCCCGAGTGACGGGACGGAACCCCATGAAAGCGCTCCAGCTCTTCGGCGACCGCGACCTGCGCCTCACCGAGATTCCCGATTTGGCCCCGCCCGGCCCCGGCGAGGTCAGCGTGCGCGTGCGCGCCGTCGGCCTGAACTATCTCGACCTCTGGGGCTTTCGCGGCATGGCCTTCGCCAAGCGCAAGCTGCCGCTGACGGTCGGCGCGGAGGCGGCCGGCGAGGTCGCCGCCCTCGGCGAGGGCGTCGAGGGCCTGAGCGTCGGCCAGCGCGTCGCGATGTACGGCGCCATGACCTGCGGCAAATGCCGCGCCTGCCGCGAGGGGCGGGACAATCTCTGCGAGGATGTCGGCGGGGTGATGGGCTTCCATCTCGACGGCTTCGCCCGCGAGTTCGTGACCCTGCCGGCCCGGCTCGTGGTGCCGGTGCCCGAGACCGTCTCCGTCACCGACGCGGCCTGCGCGCCCATCGCCTTCGGCACCGTCCAGCACATGCTGTTCGACAACGCGAGGCTGGAGCCCGGCGAGAGCATCCTCGTCCATGCCGGCGGCTCCGGCATCGGCACGGCGGCGATCAAGATGGCCAAGGCCATCGGATGCACCGTCTACACCACGGTCGGCGACGACGAGAAGGGCGCCAAGGCCGCCGCCCTCGGGGCCGACCACGTCGTCAACTACCGCACGGAGCGCTTCGAGGGGGAGGTCCGGCGGCTGACGAAGCGAAAGGGCGTGGACGTGGTGTTCGAGCATGTCGGGCCCGACACCTGGAACGGCTCGCTGCTCTGCCTCAAGCGCGGGGGACGGCTCGTGACCTGCGGCTCGACCTCGGGCGTCTCGACCACCATGAACCTGATGCAGCTCTTTCAGCAGCAATACCGGATCACCGGCTCGTTCGGCTGCTCCATCGCCAATATCCGCCAGAGCCTCGACAAGATGGCCGGCGGCCTCACCCCGGTGATCGACACGATCTACCCGCTTGCCGACTTCGCGCAGGGGCTCGAACGCCTGGAATCGCGCAAGGTCTTCGGCAAGATCCTCGTCACCCTGTGACGGAGAGCCCCGGCCGCGCCGGGTGGACTGCCGCCCGCCCGCGAAATGCGCTAAGCGTGGCCGCCAGATCGGCGTGCGTGGAACGCCACCCTCCAGAGTGACGATGTGCTGCGTCTCGCCTTCATCCTGAAGCGGCACCTGCCCCGCATGGCGGGCCTGGCGACGCTTCCCCTGATTCGAAGCCTGTTCTGGCTCGCCCGCGCCCTCGGCGCCGAACGCGCCAGCGACTGCGGCGGCGCCCTGCTGAGACGGGTCGGGCCGCTGCTGCCCTCCCACCGCACGGCCATGGCGAACCTGCGCGCGGCCTTCCCCGAGAAGGACGAGGCGGCGCTCGCCGCCATCGCCCGCGAGGCCTGGGACAATCTCGGCCGCACGGGGGCGGAATACGCCCATCTCCACACGCTGTTCGACGGCGACCCCGCCATGCCCGAGAGCCTGCGCATCGAGGTCTCGGGGATCGACGAGTTCGCGGCGCTGCGCGACGACGGCAAGCCCGGCCTGATCTTCTCCGCCCATCTCGGCAACTGGGAGCTGCCGGCGATCTGCGCGGCGAAATACGGGCTCGAGGCCACCGCCGTGTTCCGGCCGCCGAACAACCCGGCCGCCGCCCGCCTCGTCCAGGAGGTGCGCCGGGAGACCATGGGCGGGCTCGCCGCGGCGGGGCCGGGCGCCGCCTTCCGCATGCAGGGCGTGGTGGAGCGCGGCGGCCATCTCGGCCAGCTCATCGACCAGCACTTCACCCGCGGGGTGGTGGTCACGTTCTTCGGCCAGCCCTGCCTCGCCAACCCGCTGCTCGCCAAGCTCGCCCGGCATTACGACTGCCCGGTGCACGGCGTGCGCGTCGTGCGGCTGCCGGGCCTGCGCTATCGCCTGGAGCTCACCCCCGCCCTCGACCTGCCGCGCGACGCGCAAGGGCAGATCGACGTGAAGGGCGCCATGCAGGCCATGACCGCGACGGTGGAAGGCTGGGTGCGCGAGAACCCCGGCCAGTGGCTCTGGATGCATCGGCGCTGGCGGCCGAACATGCTGCCGAAGGCGGCGGCCGACGGCGCGGCGGCGGCCCCGTCGCGACCGGGGACGTCCTGACGGCATGCGCCGCTCCCTCCGCCTCACCACGACGCGCGGGACGGCCGTGCTGCTCCTCTGCCTCGGCGCCCTGCTCGCGACGGCGGCCCAGGCGGCGGACGCGCCTCCCGTCGTGGTGGAGCTGTTCACCAGCCAGGGCTGCCCCGGCTGCCGGCCCGCCGAGCTTCTGGCGGCCGAACTGTCCAAGCGGCCCGGCCTGCTGCTGCTCACATGGCCGGTGGGCTACTGGGACTATCTCGGCTGGCGCGACACCCTCGCCCAGCCCGCGTCCGCCGAGCGCCAGCGCGGCTACGCGGCCGCGCGGGGCGAGCGCCAGATCCTGACCCCGGAATCGGTGGTCAACGGCAAGCTCTCCGTCGTCGGGTCGGACCGGATGACGCTCGAACGGGCGCTGCGGGAGATGTCGGGGGCTGCCTCGGTGCCGGTCTCGTGCAACGAGCAGGGCGAGCGCATCGTCGTCGATGTCGGAGCCGCCGCCGATCCGTCGGTCCGCGCCGAGGTGCTGCTGGTCCCCGTCCTGCGCAGCCGCACGGTGGCGATCGAGGGGGGCGAGCGGCCGGGGCGCGCCCTCTACGTCCACGCGGCGCGGGGCGTCCAGCGCATCGGCACCTGGACGGGACGCGCCGTCCGTTTCGAGGCGCCCCGTTCGGCCGCGCGCGTGCGGGAGGCGGATTCCTACGCGATCCTGCTCCAGACAATGTCCGGCGGCCGGGCCGGCCGGATCTACGGCGCGGCGCGCGGACCGGGTCTCTGAACGGGCCTCGGACCCATCCCCGCCCTCAGACCCACTCCCCCTTGCGCATGACCGGAACCGGGCGCCCCTCCGGCGTCAGCCCATCCACGTCGACCTCGGCCGAGCCGATCATCCAGTCGATATGGATCAGGCTGCGGTTGGCGCCCCGCGCGGAGAGATCCTCCTCGGAAAACCCCTCGCCGCCGCCCCGGAAGCACTTGCTGTAGGCCTGGCCGAGCGCGATGTGGCTCGCGGCGTTCTCGTCGTAGAGCGTGTTGTAGAAGAGCAGCCCCGAGGCCGAGATGGCCGAGCCCGCCGGCACCAGGGCGACCTCGCCGAGCCGGCGCGCGCCCTCGTCGGTGTCGAGCACCCTCGCCAGCACGTCGGCGCCGGTGCGCGCCTGCGACTCGACGATGCGGCCCTCCTCGAAGCGCACCCTGATGCCGTCGATGAGGGTGCCCTGGTAGGAGAGCGGCTTGGTGCTCGTCACATGGCCGTCAACCCGCAGGCGGTGGGGCGTGGTGAACACCTCCTCGGTGGGGATGTTGGCGTTGCACAGGATGCCGTTGCGCGAGGTCGAGGCGCCGCCGCACCACTCGTGATCGTCGGCGAGGCCCACCGTCAGGTCCGTGCCCGGTCCCTGGAAACGCAGGGCGGCGAAGCGATGCGCGTTGAGCTTGCCCATGCGGGCGTGGAGCTGCGCGTTATGCGCCGCCCAGTCCGCCAGCGGATCGAGCCCATCGACGCGGGAGGCGGAAAAGATCGCGTCCCACAGCCGCGCCACCGCCTGCTCCTCTGGCAGATCGGGGAAGACCGTGCGCGCCCAGGCCGGCGTCGCGGCCGAGACGATGCTCCAGTTGGTCGCGAAATTGGCGATGAGCTCCAGCGCCGGCCGGTAGGCGGTGGAACGGGCGCGATTGGCGCGCGCGACCTTCTCGGGATCCTGGCCGGCGAGGAGGGAGGGGTCGTCGCCGCTGACGGCGAGCCGGGCCGCGCCGGTCCGGTAGGCGTCCGCCATGCCGGCATAGAGCCAGCCGGCGGCGGTGTCGAAGGCTGAGTCCGGCGCGTGGGCGAAGCGGGCGAGCGTCGCCGCGTCGTCGGTGAGGATCGTCGTCACGAGGGACGCCCCGGCCTTGTAGGCCTGGGTCGTGATGGCGCGCACGAGCGGCAGCGTGTCGAGGGGCGCCGTCAGGACCAGTTCCTGGCCCTCGCGCAGGTTAAGCCCGACCCGGACCGCGACCTCCGCCAGCCGGTCGAGACGCTCGGCGAAGGGAAGCGCCGTCCCGGAAGTCGCCTGTGTCGTCATGTCGTCGCCCTCGCGCGGTGTCCGATCCTGTGGTCCAAGATCGGTCCGAGCGCTAGCGAATCAAGCGGCGCGGGACCAGGTGATGTCGCCGAGGCGCTCGCGGAAGGCGAACCGCATCAGGTGATCGGAGACCACGTTCTCGAGCCGGGTGAGCCCGGCCGGATCGGGGGTCGCGATCCGCATCAGCAGGGCGTCCGGCTCGGCCTCGAAGGTGCAGATCCGGTCCTCGCCGAAGGGCACGCGCCCGTGCTCGGGGGTGCTTTCCACCGGGAACTTGTGGCTCCAGTGGCGGCAGAGCTGCTGGAGGTAGCGGCTCGCTTCCGCGGTGGGAACGCGCGCCTGTGACGTCGGCATGCCTCGTCTCCTCTCGAAGCGCGCTGCAACGCAGCGCGGCAGTCCCTCACAGAATTCGGCTGGGGCCGTTAACGTTCCGCTAACGCCCCCGATCTGAGCGCATCATGAATGCGGAATCGACCCGATTTATGGCGCGCCGCGAGAGGCATCCTGACCCAGGTATGTGCATCGCACAATACCCGCGATAGCCGGCTCGGTGCGTAGCCACACCCCTCTTCACGGCAGGGCGCGGGGCGGGTCGGCGGAGAGCGCGACGACCTTGCCGGGGTTGAGGATGTCGTTCGGGTCGAGGGCGGCCTTCACGCGCCGCATCAGGTCGAGGGCGACCGGATCGGCGTAATGCGCGAGCTCGTCGCGCTTGATGAGGCCGACCCCGTGCTCGGCGGCGATGGAGCCGTCCATGCCGGCCACGATGTCGTGCACGATGCGGTTGAAGCGCTCCCACTCGGCGAGGAACGCGGCCTTGTCGGCGCCCTCCGGCTGGCTGAGGTTGAAGTGGATGTTGCCGTCGCCGAAATGGCCGAAGGCGCAGACGCGCAGGCCCGGCATCGCCGCCTCGCAGGCCGCCGTCGCCTGCTCCAGGAAATCCGGCAGGCGCGAGAGCGGCACCGACACGTCGTGCTTGATCGAGCCGCCCTCGCGGCTCTGCGCCTCGGGCAGGGTCTCGCGCAGCTTCCAGAGGGCGGCGTTGCGCCCCTCGCTCGCGCCGATGGTGGCATCCTCCACGAGGCCGCCGGAGAGGGCGTCGGCCAGCGCCTCCTCCAGCTCGGCGCCCGGATCGGCGCCGGGCCGCGAGGTCGAGAACTCGACCAGCGCATAGGTGTGGTGGGAGCCCGCGAGGGGCCGCACCGCCCCGTCGATGTGGCGCAGGACGAGCTCCAGGCCGAATCGCGGCAGCACCTCGAAGGCGGTGAGCCCGGCCCCGGCCCGCGCGCGCAACGCCTCGAACAGCGCCAGCGCCTCGCGCGGGGAGGGCAGCCCGCAAAAGCCCACCGCCCGCGCGAGCGGCTTCGGAAACAGCTTCAGCACCGCGGCGGTGACGATGCCGAGCGTGCCCTCCGAGCCGACGAAGAGCTGCTTGAGGTCGTATCCGGCGTTGTTCTTGCGCAAGCCCTTCAGTCCGTTCCAGACCCGGCCGTCGGCGAGCACTACCTCGAGCCCGAGCACGAGGTCGCGCGCGTTGCCGTAGGCGAGCACATTGGTGCCGCCCGCGTTGGTGGCGAGGTTGCCGCCGATCCGGCAGGAGCCCTCCGCCGCGAGCGAGAGCGGAAACAGCAGCCCGGCGGCCTCCGCCGCCGCCTGCACGTCGGCGAGGACGGCGCCGGCCTCCACCGTGATCGTCGCGCCGACGGGATCGAGCCCGCGCACCCGCGTCAGCCGGGCGAGGGACAGCACGACGCCGCCGAAGGGCACGCCGCCGCCGACGAGCCCGGTATTGCCCCCCTGCGCCACCACCGGCACGCCGGCCCCGGCGCAGGTCTTCACCGCGAAGGCGACCTCCGCCGTGTCCGCCGGACGCAGCACGGCGCCGGCGCGGCCCCGGTAGAGTCCGCGCGCCTCCACCAGGAAGGGCTCCAGATCGTCGGCCGCCGTCAGGACGTTGCCCGGCCCCAGCCGCTCGCACAGCGCCGGCAGGATCGCGTCGAGGGCGGAAGGCGGTTCGGTCATGCGGGGCCGCGATCGGGGAGGGGCGGAGGTCCCCGGCGGGAAAGCCGATTCCGCGCCGCCGGAAAGCGCCCTAGATAGCAGCACGGCCGCCGTTTTGCAGGATGCCGACACCTTTGCAGGATGCCGACACCTGCGCCAACGAGGGAAACCATGCTCTCCGTGATCCCCAACCCGCCGCGCATCGCGCTCCCCGTCCTCGGCTCCTCGGACCTGTTCCCGGTGCGGCGGGTCTATTGCGTGGGGCGCAACTACGCCGCCCATGCCCGCGAGATGGGCGCCGACCCGGACCGCGAGCCGCCGTTCTTCTTCATGAAGCCGGCGGACGCGCTCCAGATCGTCGCCGGTCCCGAGCCCACCCCGCATCCCTATCCGCCGCGCACGGAGAACTACCATTTCGAGGTCGAGCTGGTGGCGGCCCTCGGCACGGGCGGCAGCGACATCCCCGTCGCGGAGGCGCTCGGCCATGTCTACGGCTACGCCATCGGCCTCGACATGACCCGCCGCGACCTTCAGGACGAGGCCAAGCGCCTGTCGCGGCCCTGGGATCTCGGCAAGGCCGCCGACGCTTCCGCCCCCGTGGGACCGCTGCATCGCGTGTCGGAGAGCGGGCATCCGGCGCGGGGCGCCATCACGCTCTCCGTCGACGGCACGGTGCGGCAGCGCGGCGATCTCTCGGAGATGATCTGGTCGGTGGCCGAGCAGGTCTCCTTCCTGTCGGGCTATTTCGAGTTGCAGCCGGGGGACCTCATCTTCACCGGCACCCCCTCCGGGGTCGGGCCGGTGAAGCGCGGCGAGACCATGGTCGCGGCGGTGGAAGGACTGGGCGAGATCGCGCTCGCCGTGGCCTGAGCGGATGCTGCTCGACCATCCGCTGCTCAGGCGGCTCTTCCATCTCGGCGCGCTCGCCACCCGCGGCATGACGCTCGGCGTGCGCGGCGCCGCCATCGACGGGGAGGGCAGGGTGTGTCTCGTGCGCCACACCTATGTCGGCGGCTGGCATCTGCCCGGCGGCGGCATCGAGCCCGGAGAGACCGCCCCCGAGGCGATGCTGCGCGAGTTCCGGGAGGAGGCCGAGATCGTGGTCGATCCGGCCGTGCCGCTGCGCCTGCACGGGTTCTACCGGAACGGTGCGGGGGCCGGCCGCGACCATGTGGCGCTCTACGTCGCGCCCGTCTTTTCCGTGCGCGGCGAGAAGACCCCCGACCGCGAGATCGCCGCCTGCGGCTTCCACCCCCTCGACGCCCTGCCGGAGGGCACCACGGCGGCCACGCGTCTGCGCCTGAAAGAGATCCGCGAGGGTCTGCCGCCGGCCGCGAACTGGTGAGCCGGCGCCGATTGCGCGGAAGGAGATGCGGATTCGCGCTTGCACCCCCCGGCGGAATGGTGTTTAGAGAGCGCCGTTCGGGGCCGCGAGGCGCACATGCTTCTCGCCGGAACCGCTGTGAGCGGGTGTAGCTCAGGGGTAGAGCACAACCTTGCCAAGGTTGGGGTCGAGGGTTCGAATCCCTTCGCCCGCTCCAGTTTTCCTAATAACCCGAACGACTTGGAGGCTGCCTGCGGGCGGCCTTTTTAGTTTCTGTCAGGTCGCGGAACCACGCGCGGGCGGAGCATGTCCGTCCGTGAGCGACGCCGTACCCGCAGCCTCGCCATCCATGACCCACAGGGAGCAGGGCATGCCCTTCAAGGCGCTCAACGACCGCAAGAAGCTGTCGAACGATTTCAACGAGGCCAACGACGCCTTCATCGACGAGGTGCTTCAGGCGCTCCAGTCCGGCCGGATCCCGCTCGACCTCGCGCGCGCCTATCTCGCGCATCCGGTGGCGATGATGCATTCCAGCGGCCCGCAGGCGGTGGCCGACTATCTCGATCGCATGCTGGCGCAGCGCCCGAATATCGCTTGGACGCCCGGAGACTGAGCGAACGCGCCCGTTTCCAGGCGGCGCGGGCGGAACAAGAGCCCTCCCGAAGAAGACCGTCGCGACCGGGTTGAAGGCGGAGCGTCGGCGCGTGAGAAGGAGCGCGCGCGCCCGTGGCGTCGGAGGGCGCGGCGGAGCGATCCGGTCGGCGCACAAGGGGCCCTGGACATGAAGCCTGTCATGCTTGCCGCCGTCTCGCTGTTCGCGAGCGCGGCCGCCGCCCAGACGGCTCCGCCGGAGCGGCCGACGCTCGATTGCTCCGAGTTCTCGAAGAAGACGGACGAGGCGGCGCTGGTGAAGCGCTTCGGCCGGGAGAACGTCGTGCGCGGCAAGCTCGACGGCGCCGAGGGGGAGACCCTGCCCGGCACCATCGTCTATCCGAAGGATCCCGCCCGGCGCCTCGAGATCTCCTGGGCGGACCCGGCCAAGATGCGCGGCCTCTCCGAGATCACGATTCGCGGCAAGTCCGAGTGGCTGGTGCGCACGCCCGGAAAGGCCCGCCCGACGCTCGGGCTGAAGGCCGGCCTCGACGAGGTCGAGGAAGCGAACGAGAAGCCGTTCCAGCTCAACGGGTTCGGCTGGGACTACGGCGGCTACGGCATGGGCTGGAAGGGCGGCAAGCTCGACCACATGGCCGGCGGCTGCGGGTTCTCCGCGCGCTTCAACCCCGACCCGAAGGCGAAGGAGAAGGTGCTGGACAAGGTCTCGGGGGACAAGGAGCTCAGCTCGTCCGATCCGGCCGTCAGGGCCGTGAAGCCGTTCCTGTCGTCGATCGCCCTGGGCTGGCCGGAGTGAGACGCCGAGCCGTTGCGCTCTTGCCGCAGGAGGACACGGGGAAAGGGGCCGCGCGGTGACGCCCCTGGCGGCAACGGACGGTTAACCCTATCCCTTCAGCCTTGAGGGAACGTGCTTCGGTCCGCGCCACGCGCGCAAACCGATGCGCGTCCCGGCTCCGCCTCGGCGATGGATGGCACGGAGAGGCCCCGCATGTCCCGATCCAGCCTGTCCCTGGCCGCATGGTGTGCCTGCGCCCTCGTCGCGCTGACCCTCGGGGGGTGCATGGGCGGCTCCGGGCGGGACACGGTCTCCCTGGCGCGCGCGGCCGGGGAGGGGCAGCGGACCGTCGCGGTGCCGACCCGGATGACCACGGGCGGCCGGACAGCGAATCCGGCGAGCTTCCTCGTGCTCGGCGTGAACTGAGCGGGTCCGCCTTAACCGATCGCTAACCATACCGGCCCACATCGAAGACGGCGTGCCGGGCACGCCGGGCGGCAAGGCCCCGTCCGTCACGCAACCGGGTGGGCAGGCATGGCGCCGGGCTATGTTCTCGCGATCGTCCTCGAAGCCGCCGGGCTCCTGACCCTCACCCTCGGCGTGGGCCTGATCCGTTTCGAGCGGCGGGCCAAGGCCGCCGAATTGAAGCGCTTCCTGTCCTCGGGGCAGAGCGCCGCGCTTCCGGTGCCGCCCACGGTCCGCGCCCGTCCTCCGGTGCCCGACGCGAGCGGCGGTGTTGCCTCGTCCTCGACCGGTGCCGCCTCGGAGGCGGTCCTCGCCTTGCGCCGCGCCTTCGCGGCACCGTTGCGCGGCTCCCTCGTCCGCTGAGGCTGGACAGGATCCCGCCGGCGGGGGCTCAGGGCAGGATCGCCTGCAAGCCGCTGCCGAGGAACACGATGAAGCCCAGCGTCATGATGAACTTGAGGTCGTCGAGGGTCTCGCTCACGAACGTCTCCACCTTGAAACCGGGCCCAGTCATCCGCTCCGGGGATGAACAAACCTTAACCCGCCTTAACGTTCCGCGCAGCATGAATTTCACGATCGATTAAGGTTCAACCTGCGGAAGCGATCATTAATCTTAATTTTCCGTTACGAATTCTGTTCCCATCGGCAATGCATTAACTTTTTATTCACTGTCACCTTGCCGCGCGTCGCAAGACCGATCCGCGGCGCCGCTCTCCCGCAAGCGCCCGCCCGGCCCTGGCGCTCTCGTATGCGGCCCCACGGATCCCCCGGCCGTCTGGCGCCGTTCACCCGAGGTCGGCTAGACAGCGGGCCACAACGGAGATCCGAATGCGCAACCTTCTCGCCCTCGTCGTGGTCCTGGCGGCCGCCTTCCTGCTCGTGGGCGTGTACGTCGCCCCGAACCAGCCCGAGCTTCGGGTCTGGTATCGCGACAACGCCTGCGTCCATCTCGACAAGGTCAGCCCCAAGATCTGCGAGCCGATCCGGAAGGCGGATGGCGCCTGAGGCCCGGCTCGGACGCGCCTTCGATTGGCTGTTTCGCGACCGGCAGACCGGGGCGATCACCATCGGGCAGCGGCCGAACGCGCTGCTGTGGCTCTTTCTCGGAGCCACGGCCGCCGGACTGCTGGTCGACGGCGGCAGCCTGGCTGGGAGGGCGCTGCGCGGTCTCGCCTCCGTCTATCTCGCCGCCTGGGCGGCCGACGAGGTGCTGCGCGGCGTCAATCCCTGGCGCCGCATCCTCGGCGCGGGCGTGATACTCTGGCTCGCCCTGCGCCTCGGCGGGGTGGTGTGAGCCCATGAGCGCGCGACCCGGCGTCCACGATCTCCTCGTCATCGGCGGCGGCATCAACGGCACCGGGATCGCGCGCGACGCGGCCGGGCGCGGGCTGTCGGTGCTGCTCTGCGAGCAGGGGGATCTGGCCTCGGCCACCTCCTCGGCCTCGACCAAGCTGATCCACGGCGGCCTGCGCTATCTCGAGAACTACGAATTCCGCCTGGTGCGCGAGGCCCTGGCCGAGCGCGAGCGGCTGCTCGCCATCGCGCCCCATATCGTCCGGCCGCTGCGCTTCGTGCTGCCGAAGGACGTGGGCCTGCGCCCGGCCTGGATGCTGCGGCTCGGGCTGTTTCTCTACGATCATCTCTCGGCGCTGCGCAGCCTGCCGGGCTCCCAGGGCCTGCGCTTGGCCGGCACGGAGCTCGGCGCGCCGCTCCAGGAGCGCCTGAGCGAGGGCTTCGCCTATTCCGACTGCTGGGTGGAGGACAGCCGCCTCGTCGTGCTGAACGCCCTCGATGCCCGCGAGCGCGGCGCCGACATCCGCACCCGGACCCGCCTCGTCGCGGCCCGGCGGGAGGACGGCGTTTGGCGGGCGACGCTCTCGGACACGCAGACCGGGGAGACGCGGGAGGCGCGCGCAAGAATCGTCGTCAACGCCGCCGGCCCCTGGGTCAGCGCGGTGCTGTCGGGAGCGCTGGGGCTCGGCAGCCGCGCGGCGGTGCGGCTGGTGAAGGGCAGCCACATCGTCACCCGGCGGCTCTACGAGGGGAGCCACGCCTATATCTTCCAGCAGCCGGACAGGCGGATCGTGTTCGCGATCCCCTACGAGGGGGACTTCACCCTCATCGGCACCACCGACGTGGCGCATGAGGGCGCGCCGGGCCCGGTGGCGATCTCGGAGGCCGAGACGCGCTACCTCGTCACCTGCGTCAACCGCGCCTTCCGGCGGCGGATCGGGCCGCAGGACGTGGTCTGGAGCTATGCGGGCCTGAGGCCGCTCTACGACGACGCGGCCGCCGATGCCTCCGCCGTGACACGCGACTACGTGCTCGACATCGACGCGCCCGACGGCGCCGCCCCGGCGCTTTCCGTCTTCGGCGGCAAGCTCACCACCTACCGGCGGCTCGCCGAGCATGTGCTCGACAAGCTGAAGGACCGTCTCCCGGCAGCGGGGCCGGCCTGGACGGGGAGCGCCCCGCTGCCCGGCGGCGACATGGAAGGCGCGGATTTCCCCGCGTTCCTGAAGACCTTCGCGGCGCGGTTCCCCTTCCTGCCCGAGGCGACCGCGCTCCGGCTCGCCCGCGCCTACGGCACCCGCGCCGCGCGCGTCCTGGGGGACGCGCGGAGCCTGTCGGAGCTCGGCGAGGATCTCGGCGGGGGGCTCTCGGCGGCGGAGGTCGACTACCTCGCGGCCAACGAATGGGCGCGCACCGCCGAGGACATCCTCTGGCGCCGCTCGAAGCTCGGCCTGCATGTGCCTGCCGGAACTGAGGAACGGGTGGCGGACCATCTCGCGCGGAGCGGCGCCGCGCGGGCGGAGTCCGCCGCCGCCGGCTGAGCGGCGCTTTGGAAACGGCGCCGGCGGGTATACCCCTGTCGCCAACCGCCCACGGCAGCGATCGGAGGGCGGAGATCCGGGAGGCGCGATCATGGCGGCCGGCGCGCGCGGCGCCTCGCATGTCGGGGCGATCGACCAGGGGACCACCAGCACCCGCTTCATCGTCTTCGACCGGCAGGGGCGGATCGTCGCCTGCGCGCAACGCGAGCACGAGCAGATCTTCCCCCGCCCCGGCTTCGTCGAGCACGACGCGTCCGAGATCTGGCGCAACACCCGCACCGTCATGGGCGAGGCGCTCGGCGCGGCCCGGCTGGAGCCCGCCGACCTCGCCGCCATCGGCATCACCAACCAGCGCGAGACCACGCTGATCTGGGACGCGCGCACGGGCGAGCCGCTGCACAACGCGCTCGTCTGGCAGGATACGCGGGTCGATGCCGCCGTGGCGGCGCTGGCGAGGGAGGGCGGCATCGACCGCTTCCGCGCCGTCACCGGCCTGCCGCTGGCGAGCTACTTTTCCGGGCTCAAGCTCGCCTGGCTCCTCGACCACGTTCCCGGCGCCCGCGCGCGGGCCGAGACCGGCGAGGTCCTGTTCGGCACCATCGACACCTGGCTGGTCTGGAACCTCACCGGGGGCGCCGAGGGCGGGCTGCACGTCACCGACGCGACCAATGCCAGCCGCACGCAGCTCATGTCGCTCGACACCCTGGACTGGGACGACGGCATGCTCGCCGCCTTCCGCATCCCGCGACGGGTCCTGCCTGAGATCCGCTCGTCGAGCGAGGTCTTCGGCGAGACCCGCGCCCCGTTCGCGGGCGTGCCCATCGCCGGCATCCTCGGCGACCAGCAGGCGGCGCTGTTCGGGCAGACCTGCTTTGCGGAAGGGGACGCCAAGAACACCTACGGCACCGGCTGCTTCGCGCTGATGAACACCGGCACGCGCCCGGTTCGCTCGACCCATGGCCTGGTGACGACGGTGGGCTACCGGCTTGGCGGCGGGAAGCCGGTCTATGCGCTCGAAGGCTCCATCGCGATCGCGGGGGCCCTGGTGCAGTGGCTGCGCGACAATCTCGGCCTGATCCGGCGAAGCGACGAGATCGAGCCGCTCGCCCGCAGCGTCGAGGACAACGGCGACGTCTACATCGTGCCGGCCTTCTCCGGGCTCTACGCCCCGCATTGGCGGCCGGACGCGCGCGGGATCGTCGCCGGGCTGACGCGCTTCGCCAACAAGGGCCACATCGCCCGCGCGGCGCTGGAGGCCACCGCCTACCAGACCCGCGAGGTGCTGGAGGCCATGGAGACCGATTCCGGCACCGCCGTCGAGGCGCTGCGCTGCGATGGCGGCATGGTGGTCAACGACCTGCTCATGCAGTTCCAGGCCGACATCCTCGACCGGCCGGTGCTGCGCCCCAAGGTCTCCGAGACCACGGCCCTCGGCGCGGCCTATGCCGCCGGGCTCGGCGTCGGGTTCTGGTCCGGCCTCGACGAGCTCAAGGCCCAGGCCGGGGTCGACCGGCGCTGGCATCCGCGCATGGACGACGCCCGCCGAAAGGTTCTCTACTCGGCCTGGGGCCGGGCGGTGGAACGGTCGCTCGGATGGAAGCAGGAGGCGACGGAATGAGGTTTTCGCATGCGGCCTGGGGGGCGCTGGCAGCGGTCTCGATGATCGCGAGTTCCCTTGCGGCGCCGGCCGCCACCTATCCCGAGCAGCGCGAGGGCGACGTGGTGGTGAAGGAGTTCCGCTTCACCAGCGGAGAGAGCCTGCCGGAGGTGCGGCTGCACTACACCACCCTCGGCACGCCGCGCCGGAACGCGGCCGGCGAGATCGACAACGCCGTGCTGGCGCTGCACGGCACCACCGGCACCGGCAAAGCGTTCCTGCTGCCGACCCTCGGCCCCGAGCTGTTCGCGGAGGGCGCGCCCCTCGACGCGAAACGGTATTTCGTGATCCTCCCCGACGGGCTCGGGCGCGGCGGCTCGACCAAGCCCTCGGACGGCCTGAAGGCGAGATTCCCACGCTACGGCTATTCCGACGTGGTCGCCGGCCAGAAGGCGGTGGTGGATTCTCTCGGAATCAAGCGGCTGAGGCTGGTGCTCGGCACCTCCATGGGCGGCATGCAGGCCTGGATGTGGGGGGAGCGCTACCCGCAGGCCATGGACCTCGTCATGGCGGTGGCGAGCCAGCCGATCCCGGTGAGCGGGCGCAACGCCCTCTGGCGGCGCCTGCTGATCGAGGGCATCCGCAGCGATCCCGACTGGAAGGGCGGCGAGTACACGCAGCCGCCGACGCGCTTCCGCCGCATCCTGCCGATCTTCACCATCATGACCGAGAGCGTGCTCGGCCTCCAGAAGGACGCCCCGACCCATGCGGGTGCGAATGCGCTCTACGACAGGCTGATCGCGGGCTTCGACAAGGCCGACGCCAACGACTGGCTGTACTGGTTCGACTCGTCCTACGACTACGATCCCTCTCCCGACCTGGATAAGATCGAGGCGCCGGTGCTTGCGGTGAACTTCGCCGACGACGAGCTGAACCCGCCCCAGCTCGACGTGATGAACGACGCCATGGCGAAGGTGAAGAACGGCCGCTTCGTGCTGGTGCCGGTCTCGCCCGAGACGCACGGGCACCAGTCGCTGCGCTTCGCCAATCTCTGGAAGGGCTATCTCGCCGAGTTCCTGGCCACCCCCGCCGCTCAGAGCTCGGCCGAACGCCGCGACAGCTCCGAGCGCAGGTGAGCCGCCGCCTCCGACAGGGCCGCGTCGCGGCGCTGCCGGGGGCGGGCCACGTCGATGCGGATGTCGGCGGCGACCCTGCCGGGGCTGCCCGCCAGCACCACCACGCGATCGGCCAGCGTCACCGCCTCGTCGATGTCGTGGGTGACGAAGATCACCGTCTTGCCGGTCTTGGCCTGGACGCGCTGCAACTCGTCCTGAAGCCCCTCGCGGGTGAAGCTGTCCAGCGCCGAGAACGGCTCGTCCATGAGCAGCACGTCGGGCTCGACGGCGAGCGCGCGGGCGAGCGACACGCGCTGGCGCTGCCCCCCGGAGAGCTGGTGCGGCCAGCGGCTCCCGAGGCCGGCGAGACCGACGAGGGCGAGCATCTCCTCCGCCCTGGCCCGGCGCTCGGCCCGCGACAGGCCGGAGCCCTCGAGCCCGAAGGCGACGTTGTCGACGACCTTGCGCCAGGGCAGCAGCCGCGAATCCTGGAAGACCAGCGCCATCGGCGTGCGGCAGCCCGGCCGCGTGGCGAGCCGCACCTTGCCGGAGCTCGGCCGGGCCAGCCCGATCAGCACCCTCAGCAGGGTCGACTTGCCGACGCCGGACTCGCCGACGATGACGAGGAACTCGCCCCGCGCCACCGACAGGTCGAGATTCGAGAGGATGACGTTGCGCTGGCCCCCGCGCTCGTAGGCGAGGCTCAAGGACCGGATGTCGATGATGGCGTCGTCGCTCATGGTCTCACGCCCGCCACCGGAGAAGCCAGCCCTGAAGGGCGACGAAGGCGGAATCGAACAGGCCGTAGAGCGCGGCCATGGTCAGCATGTAGACCACCACGATGTCGGTGGAGAGCAGGCTCGAGGCCTGCATCATCCGCTGGCCCACCCCCGGCACGCCGAAGATCTCGGCGGCCACCACCGCCATCCAGGCCTGCCCGAGCGCCGTGCGCAGGCCGACGAGAATGCCGGGCGTCGCCGCCGGAAGCAGGATCTTCGTCAGCCGGGACCAGGCCGAGCGGAAGCCGAAGGCCTGCGCGACCTCGATCAGGTCGCGGTCGACCCCGCGCACCGCGCCCTGGGTGGCGAAGAACACGATCCAGAACACGCCCACCGCGATGATGAACACGGCGGCCGAGGGCTGCACCCCGAACCAGATGATCGCGAAGGGCACCCAGGCGAGGCCGGGGATCGGCCGCAGTAGCCGCACGACCCAGGCGGTCGCCGCCTCGAAGGGCCGGAACATGCCGCTGAGGAGGCCCATCCCGATGCCGGCCCCGGCCCCCGCGACGAGCCCCACGACGTAGTGGCTGAGGCTCGACAGCACCGCCTCCGGCCAGATGCCCAGCGAGACCTCGCGCAGGAAGGCGGCGGGAATCGTGCTCGGCGGCGGCAGGAAGGCCGGGTTGACGAGGCCGAGGCGCGGCATCGCCTCCCAGACGAGCAGGAAGGCGGCAAGGCCGAGCGCGGCGAGCAGCGTCGAACGGAAGAGGGTCATCGGAGGGGGCGGCGCGCCGGGCCTACTTGCCGGCGGCCTTCTCGTAGAAGCTCGGCACGAACAGGCCGTCGACGGGGATGTCGCGGTCGAGCGTCCCGATCGTCACCTGATAGGCCTGCATCTTCTTGGTGGCCTCGACGATGACGCGCGGGTCGGCCGTGAACTTCGCCGCCGGCGAGGACAGCGCCTTCTGGATGGTGGCGACGTCGGTGATGCCCTTGCCGAGGGCCGCCTCGACGGGGGGCGCGGCCCTGGCCGGATCCATCTTGAGCAGGTCGACGGCCTTCACGACCGCCTTCACCAGCCCCTCGACGGCGGCCGGGTTCTTGTCGGCGAAGGCGCCGAACACGCCCACCACCGTGCCTGGCTGGTCGGGGAACATCTCGCCCCCCGTGGCGATCAGCTTGATCGCCGGGTTGCGGGCCTGGACGATGGTCAGCGCCGGCTCGCGGATCGAGGCGCCGTCGACGGCGCCGGCGAGCAGCGCCTGCTGCGTCGCGTCGATGCCCATGGCGACGATCTCGGCATCCGCCTTGGTGGTCTTGGCCACCTGCCAGAGCCAGTGCTGGAGCGTGGTGTTCGGCACCGAGCCCGGCGGCTGGGTAGCGAGCCGGGCGGCACGGCCCTCCTTGGCGTGGAACGCCTTGAAGGCGTCGGCCTTGCTGGCGCCGTCCGCGAAATAGGGGGCGAGCTTCGGGCCGGCGACGAAGACCATCTCCTCCACGGCGGTGGCGGCGACCACGCGCACGTCGATGTTCTTGGTGCGCGCGACGGCGAGCGGTGCGATGCCGGCGACGTAGACGTCGATGGTGCCCGACGCCAGCGCCTGGATCATGTTCGGGCCGGATTCGAAGGTCGTGAACTTCGGCTCCAGCCCCGCCTCCTTGAGCCAGCCCTCGCCGTTGGCCACGAAGACCGGAGCGGCGCCGATCACCGGGATCACGCCGATGCGCACGGGCACGCCCTCGGCCGAGGCGCCGCCGGCGAGCAGCGAGGCGGCGCCCGCCAGCACGAGGCCGGCGGCGGCCGACAGGAACGTCCGGAAGACGGGGGTGAGCGGGCGCATCGCATGTCCGGGATCGGAGAAACCGGCCGATCCCATGCCACAGGCGGCAAAATCCGCAAACTCCCTTGTCGGCCCGTGAAATAGGATAGCCCGCCGCCGCCGGGCCCGGCGAGGCGGGAATACCCCTTTCATCGTCCGACGACTGTCGGCTTTTCCAGTCACGCAGCCGTGATCGGCCGCGGAAGGATCTGAATTCAAGTCGACCGATCGCGCCGGGGATGATAACCGCCCGCTCATACCGAACAGCGGCAGGATTGTCCGAGCGGCGCTTCTGCGCGGCCATTTCCGAGCGGGACGACAACCGGCCTTGATCGTCGCGACCAGCGCCTTGCTCCTCCTTGCCGGCATCGCCCTGGCGGCGGCCTCCCTGCGGCACCGGTCGCGGGCGCCCCTGCTGGAGGTAGGCAGCGGGATCTGTCTCATTCTGGGGCTCGGCCTACTCGGCGCCTCGCTCCAACTGTGGCATTGAGGAGAGCGGAACCGCGACGGTCACGCTTACGTTATGGGTCGCGGTTACCAGGCTGTACCGCACGACGACCAGAGGAAGACACGCCATGAGCCTACTCGGCAGCATCGTCAGCAAGATCCTCCATCCCTTCGGAGGCGGTAGCGCGGAGGCCGCGCCGGCTTCTTCCGACGGCGGAGCGAGCAGCCCCTCCACCGACACCGCGGCCGCCGGTGCCGCCCCCGCGACCGGCGAGCCGGTCGATGTCGAGGCCGTGCTCAACGACATGGCCTCCAAGAACCCGCAGTCGCTGAACTGGCGGACCTCGATCGTCGACCTGATGAAGCTCCTGAACCTCGATTCGAGCCTGCATGCCCGCCAGGAGCTCGCCGACGAGCTGCACTACACCGGCGACAAGAACGACTCGGCGAGCATGAACATCTGGCTGCACAAGCAGGTGATCAAGAAGCTCGAGGAGAACGGCGGCAAGGTGCCCGCCGACCTCAAGGACTGATTTCTTCCGACGTGAAGAGCAGGGGGCCGCGTTCCGCGCGGCCCCTTTTTCATGCCTCGCCGCGACGGCTCGTCGTCGCGGTTCAGCGGCCCGTGCGCACCCGCGTCCACAGCCTCGTGACGAAGCGCTGGGTCTTGTCGTCCCAGGCGGTGTTGGTGGACAGCCGCGCCATGGTCGCCTCGTCCGGGTAGATGCCGGGATTGGAGAGGATCTCCGGCTTCACCAGCTTCCTCGCCGGCAGGTTGCCGCTGGCATAGGAGACGAAGTTGGTGTTGGCGGCGGCGACCTCCGGCCTCAACATGTAGTCGATGAAGGTCAGGGCCTCCGCCGAGTGGGCGGCATCCTTCGGGATCGCGAAGGAATCGAACCACATCAGCGTGCCCTCGCGGGGGATCAGGTAGGCGATCTCGATGCCGTTCTTGGCCTCCTCGGCGCGCTTGCGCGCCTGGAGCACGTCGCCGGAATAGCCCACCGCCACGCAGATATCGCCGTTGGCGAGCGCCTGGATGTATTCCGAGGAGTGGAACTTCCGCACGTTGCCGCGCAGCCTGAAGAGCGCGTCCGTGACCTGGGTGATGTCGTCCCAGCGCCGGGTATCGGATTTCAGCCCGAAGGACGGCAGCATGCTCGGGATCAGGTCCTCGGGACTGTCGAGCATCATGATCCCGCAATCCTTGAGCTTGCCCGCGTTCGCCGGATTGAGGACGAGGCTCCAGGTATTCAGCGGCTGGTTCGGGCCGAGGCGCTCGCGGACGGCGCCGAGATTCAGCCCGATGCCGGTGGTGCCCCACATGTAGTCGACGGCGTAGAGGTTGCCCGGATCGTAGACGGCCAGCCGCGCTGCGATCTCGGGCCAGACATTGCCGAGGTTCTTCAGGCGGGCCTTGTCCAGGGGCAGGAAGGCGCCGGCCTTGATGAGCCGTTGCAGGAAGGGCCCGGAGGGCACCACCACGTCGTAGCCGGAGCGGCCGGCGAGCAGCTTCGTCTCCAGGATCTCGTTGTTGTCGTAGGTGTCGTAGACGACCTTGATGCCGGTCTCCTTGGTGAAGGCTTCCAGCACCTTGGGGTCGATATAGTCCGACCAGTTGTAGACATTGACCACGCGCTCGGGCGCCTCGGCCCGCGCCGGGCCGGCGAGTGCCGCGACGAGGGCGACGAGAAGCGCGAGCGCGGGTCCCATCAGGCGGCCTGCGCCGCGACGACGACGATCTCCACCAGATACTCGGGCCCGGCGAGCTTCGCCTCCACCGTGGCGCGGGCCGGCGGCTCGGCCTTGTCGACCCAGGCGTCCCAGGCGGCGTTCATCTCGGGGAAGGTCGCCATGTCGGCGAGGTAGATGGTGGCCGAGAGGATGCGGCTCTTGTGGCTGCCGGCCTCCGCGAGCAGGCGGTCGATCTGGCCGAGCACGGCCTGGGTCTGCGCGGTCACGCCGGTCGCCACCGTGTCGGACGCCACCTGCCCCGCGAGAAAGACGAGGCCGCCATGGCTCACCGCCTGGCTCATCCGCGCCCCCGCCTCGAACCGCTTGATCGTCATCGACACGCCCCTTTTTCCATCCGCGATGGCCGCCTTGTGCCGTCCCGTCCCGGCCCGCGTAAAGGGGGCGCGGCGCCCGCCGGCCCATCCCCGACACGGCGAGCGCGGGAAAATCGCATCGCCCCCCTCGCAGGTGCGGCAACCTGCACCATCTCTCGGGCGTTGCTAGGCCATTGTCGGCCGGCGCACCGTCGACCTCCCGCACCGTCGACCTTCGAGGACTCGAGTCATGGGTATCATCTGGACCATCATCATCGGCTTCATCGCCGGCGTGATCGCGAAGTTCATCATGCCGGGGGACAACGAGCCCTCGGGCTTCATCATGACGACGATCCTCGGCATCGTCGGCGCCTTCGTGGCGACCTTCCTCGGACAGGCGCTGGGCTGGTACGGGCCGAACCAGGGCGCGGGCCTGATCGGCGCCGTCGTCGGCGCCATCGTGGTGCTGGCGATCTACGGCTTCGTCGCCGGGCGCCGCAGCACGACGCTCTGAGCATCCGTCCCGGCGGATTCGGAAAAGGGGCGCCTCACGGCGCCCCTTTCTCGTTGTCTTCGCCGTCGGGCGCGGCGTCCTCAATACGCGTCGTCGCGCGGGCCGGAAGCCGCGTCGGCCACAGCCTTCAGGGCGCAATGGCCGGTGGCGCCGCGCACGGCCAGCCCCACGCCGATCACGAGGGCGGCGAGGCTGAGCCAGCGGTTCGGCCGGGGCTGCGCCGCGGCCGCCGCGATCCCGAGCCCCAGCGCCACGGAGACCGCCCGCTCGGTCGTGCTGAGATTAGGCTCGCCGGAAAAGATGTCCTCGACCATGCCGTTCGCCATCGGTGTCGCGTCTCCACAATCATGGGTCTCGGACGGCGAACGCGGACGGGGCCTACCCGTTCCGCCGGGAGTCCGGCCCGTCACCCGGCCGCGCGCGGCGGGTGATCGGCGACCAGGGCGTCGTCGATGGCGCGGGCGCGGACCGCCGCAGGGCGGCCGCTCAGGCGCGCGACGTAAGCCTCGAAGGCGGGGCGCTTCTCGAGGATGCCGAAGGCCATGCCCCAGCCGAGATGGGCGCCGATATAGAGATCGGCGGCGCTGAAACGGTCGCCGGCGAGATAGCCCTCCGTCGAGACGGCCTTCTCCAGGGTGTCCATCACCTCCTCGAGGCTGCCATAGCCGACCATGCCCTTGCGCTCGGGCGGCACCACGACGCCGAGCGCCTTGTTGCCGACCGCCGCCTCCACCGGGCCGGCCCCGTAGAACAGCCAGCGGTAATAGGGCCCGCGCTCGCGGCTGCCGGAAGGCGGCGCCAGCCCGGCTTCAGGAAAGGCGTCGGCGAGATAGGCGCAGATGGCGGCGCATTCCGTCACCACGGTCTCGCCGTGGCGGATCGCGGGCACCTTCCCCATCGGGTTGACGGCCAGATACTCCGGCGCCTTCATGGTGGTGGCGTAGTCGAGCACCTCGGTGCGGTAGGGCCGCCCGACCTCCTCCAGCATCCAGCGGGCGATGCGGCCGCGCGACATCGGATGCGTGTAGAAGACGAGTTCGTCGGACATGCGCTTCCTCCCTGGACGCGGAATCTGCGAGGGCGCGATCTGGCCCCGCCCGCGTGACCGGACGATGTCGGCCCGAATCTCCCACCGGAACGTAGCATGAACATGTCCGGCGCCACCGGGCAAACGAAAAACGCGGCCCCTTTCGGGACCGCGTTCTGAGGGACGTTCAGGCCGTGAGGGCCGCGATCACTCGCCCGCCTCGCGGCGGGGACCACGCTCGCGGCGGGGACCGCGATCACCGCGATCGCCCCGGTCGCCGCGCTCCTCGCGCTCGGGCTCGCCGCGTTCGGCGCGCTCGGCCTTGAGCTTCTCGGTGAGATCCTCGCCGGTCTCCTGGTCGACGACCTTCATGGAGAGGCGGATCTTGCCGCGGTCGTCCTGGCCGAGGAACTTGACCTTCACCTTCTGGCCCTCGGAGACGACGTCCGTCACCTTGGCGACCCGCTGGGCGGCGAGCTCCGAGATGTGGACCAGGCCGTCCTTGGCGCCGAAGAAGTTCACGAAGGCGCCGAACTCCATGCACTTCACGACGGTGCCGTCGTAGATCATGCCGGGCTCGGCCTCGGCGACGATGGAGCGGATCCAGTTATAGGCCGCCTTGATCGCCTTGCCGTCGGCGGAGGCGATCTTCACGGTGCCCGAGTCGTCGATGTTGATCTTGGCGCCGGTCTTCTCGACGATCTCGCGGATCACCTTGCCGCCGGTGCCGATCACTTCACGGATCTTGTCAGTGGGGATCTGCATGGTCTCGATGCGCGGCGCGTACTCGCCGAGCTCGGGCCGCGCGCCGGTCAGCGCCTTCGCCATCTCGCCGAGGATATGGGCGCGCCCGTCCTTCGCCTGGGCGAGGGCGATCTTCATGATCTCCTCGGTGATGCCGGCGATCTTGATGTCCATCTGGAGCGAGGTGACGCCCTCGTCCGTGCCGGCCACCTTGAAGTCCATGTCGCCGAGATGGTCCTCGTCGCCGAGGATGTCGGAGAGCACCGCGAAGCGCTCACCCTCGAGGATGAGGCCCATGGCGATGCCGGCCACCGGACGGCGCAGGGGCACGCCGGCATCCATCAGCGACAGCGAGCCGCCGCAGACGGAGGCCATCGAGGAGGAGCCGTTCGACTCGGTGATCTCGGACACGACGCGGATCGTGTACGGGAACTCGTGGGCCGGCGGCAGCACCGGGTGGATCGCGCGCCAGGCGAGCTTGCCGTGGCCGATCTCGCGGCGGCCGGGGGAACCCATGCGGCCGGTCTCACCCACCGAATAGGGCGGGAAGTTGTAGTGCAGGAGGAAGCTCTCCTTGTAGGTGCCCTCCAGCGCGTCGATGAACTGCTCGTCCTCGCCGGTGCCGAGGGTGGCGACCACGAGGGCCTGCGTCTCGCCGCGGGTGAACACCGCCGAGCCGTGGGCGCGCGGCAGAACGCCGACCTCGGAGACGATGGGGCGGACCGTCTTCACGTCGCGGCCGTCGATGCGCGAACCCGTGTCGAGGATGTTCCAGCGGACCACCTTCGACTGGGCCTCCTTGAAGGCGGCCTTGACCTTCTCAGGGCTGAACTTCTGCTCGCCCTCGGCCGGGCACAGCGCCGCGACCACCTTCGCCTTCACGGCGTCGACGGCGGCGTAGCGCTCCTGCTTGACGGTCTTCTTGTAGGCGTCGCGGAGTTCCGCCTCGCAGACGTCGAGGACGGCCTTCTCCACGTCGGCGTTCTCCGGGGCCGTGAAGTCGCGCGGCTCCTTGGCGGCCTTCTCGGCGAGGCGCACGATGGCCTCGATCACCGGCTGGAAATGCTTGTGGCCGAACATCACGGCGCCGAGCATGATGTCTTCCGAGAGCTCCTTGGCCTCGGACTCGACCATCAGCACGGCGTCGGTGGTGCCGGCGACCACGAGGTCGAGGGAGGATTCCTCGAGCTCCGTCACCAGCGGGTTGAGCTTGTAGCCGCCGCCGACATAGCCGACGCGGGCCGCGCCGATGGGGCCCATGAAGGGCACGCCCGAGAGCGTCAGCGCGGCCGAGGCCGCGACCATGGCGACCACGTCCGGGTCGTTCTCGAGGTCGTGGGTGAGCACGGTCACGACGACCTGGGTGTCGTTGCGCCAGCCATCGACGAAGAGCGGACGGATCGGACGGTCGATGAGGCGGGAGACCAGCGTCTCCTTCTCCGAGGGACGGCCCTCGCGCTTGAAGTAGCCGCCGGGGATGCGGCCGGCGGCGTAGGCGCGCTCCTGATAGTTCACGGTGAGCGGCAGGAAGTCGATGCCGGCCTTGGGCTCCTTGCCCGAGACGACGGTGGCGAGCACGGTGGTCTCGCCGTAGGTGGCGAGCACGGCGCCGTCGGCCTGGCGGGCGACCTTGCCGGTCTCGAGCACGAGGCGGCGGTCGCCCCACATCAGCTCTTCGCGTTGAACGTCGAACATTCTCTTGTCCTTGCCTTCATGCGGCGGGGCGGACCCGGCGGCACCAGCGGCAAGACGGCGAGAGACTGGCGGCTTTCCAGTCTCCGACGATCCTGCCCTGGCGGCGCGCCTCGAAGTCGCCCCGGTCGTCTCGGGCAGCCGAACCCTTCCGGATGCCCGTCATCGAAACGCCGATCCGGGCGCGGGCCCGGATCGGCGTGAGAGCGTGAGCCTTAGCGGCGGATGCCGAGGCGCTCGATCAGCGAGCGGTAGCGTGCCTCGTCCTTGCCCTTCACGTAGTCGAGCAGCGAGCGGCGCTGCGAGACCAGCTTGAGGAGGCCGCGGCGGGAGTGGTTGTCCTTGCCGTGGGTCTTGAAGTGGCCGGTGAGGTTGGTGATCCGCTCGGTGAGGATCGCCACCTGGACCTCCGGCGAGCCGGTGTCCTTGGCGCCCTTGGCGTATTCCTTGATGAGCGCGGTCTTGCGCTCTGCCGTGATCGACATCGCAGTCCCTTTCGGAATCGGGGTTTTCGGATCAGGCGGCCTCCCGAGGGAGCGCCGCGCGAGACTTGCGGGCGGCCGGTGCCGGGATGTCGTCCAGCACGGTCATGTCCACAAGCGGCTTGTGCCCCGGCCCCGTTCTCACGGGTCGAAGCGGCGCGGACCATACACGAAACGGGGGACGGCGCCAGTGCTCCTGCGGCCAGTGCTTCTGCGAAAGGGCCATCGACGGCCTCACCCGTCAGGCGCAAAGCTTGCCGCCGGGCGGCGACGCCATCCGGGAGCCCCATGCCAGACACAGTACCCATCCCCGCATCGACAGAACCGGCGCTCGCCCGCTCGCTCACCGCCTTCAGCCTCGTCTGCATCGGCGTGGGGGCGACCATCGGGGCGGGGATCTTCGTGCTCACGGGCACGGCGGCGGCGCATTATGCGGGGCCGGGGATCGTGCTGTCCTTCCTGCTCGGCGGGCTCGCCTGCGCCTTCGTCGGGCTGTGCTACGCCGAGCTCGCCGCGACGATGCCCGCCGCCGGCAGCACCTATTCCTACGCCACCGCCACCTTCGGGCGGGCCTTCGGCTTCCTGATCGGCTGGGACCTCGTGCTCGAATTCGCCCTCGCGGCGGCCACCGTCGCGGTGGGCTGGTCGGGCTACGCGCAGAGCCTGCTCGCCGATCTCGGCCTGCGCCTGCCGGCGGCGCTCTCGGCGGCCCCCGGCTCGGGCGGTCTCGTGAACCTGCCCGCCGCCGGCATCGTGCTGGCGCTGACCCTCCTCCTGACCCGCGAGGCGCGGGAGGCGGCCTCCGTGAACACGGCGATGGTGGCGCTGAAGGTCGCGATCGTCCTCGCCTTCATCGGGGTCGGCGCGGCGCATCTGAAGCCGGCGCTGTGGTCGCCGCTGGTGCCGGCCAACACCGGCACCTTCGGGGAATTCGGCTGGAGCGGCGTCCTGCGCGGCGCGGGCGTGGTGTTCTTCGCCTTCATCGGCTTCGAGACCGTCTCGACGGCGGCGGCCGAGACGCGAAACCCGCAGGTCGACGCGCCGGTCGGGCTGCTCGGCTCGCTCGCCGTCAGCACGGTGCTCTACGTGGCGGTGGCCGCCGTGCTCACCGGGCTCGTGCCCTATGCCGCCCTCGACGTGGCCGACCCCATCGCCAGGGCGATCGATTCCATCGGGCTCGGCGCCTTCGCCATCGTCATCAAGCTCGGGGCGATCCTCGGGCTGACCACCTCGGCGCTGACCGCCCTCTACGGGCAGGGCCGCATCTTCTACGCCATGGCCCGCGACCGCCTGCTGCCGCCCCTCTTCGCGCGCGTCGATCCGGCGACCAGGGCGCCCGCCGCGAGCCAGGCCGCCATCGGCCTGCTCACGGCGCTGGTGGCGGGGCTGGTGCCCATCGACGTGCTCGGCGAGCTCGTCAGCATCGGCACGCTGCTGGCCTTCATCGTGGTCTGCGCCTCGGTGCTCGTGCTGCGTCGGCGCGAGCCGGAGCGGCCGCGCCCGTTCCGGGTGAGGGGGGCGCCGCTGGTGGCGGCCCTCGGCATCGCGAGCTGCCTCGCGCTGATGGCGGGGCTGCCCGGCGATTCCTGGCTCCGCCTCGCGGTCTGGCTCGCGCTCGGCGGCGCGGTCTATCTCGGCTACGGGCGCCGGACCGCCCGAGCGGATCAGCGCCGCGGCGAGGGCCGGCCGCCGCCATAGCGGCGCCGCAGATACGAAATGACCTTCGGAAGGATGAGAGCGATCAGGATCTTGCGCATGGAGGGGCCCCGTCTCCGGCGGGCCGGGCGCCCGCCTGTCACGGGGAGAATGTGTCCCGCGCGTCCGCCGTTCCCTCGCGTCAGAGTTCCAGGGTCAGCGTGACGGGAGCATGGTCGGAGGGCTTGTCCCAGCCGCGCGCGTGGCGGGCGACCTCGACCTTGCGCACCGTGCCGGCAAGGTCCGGCGAGACCCAGGCGTGGTCGAGCCGGCGGCCCTTGTTCGTCGCCGACCAGTCGGCGGCGCGGTAGCTCCACCACGTATAGATCTTTTCCGGCTCCGGCGTGAGGAGCCGGGCCGTGTCGATCCAGCCGGCCTCAGTCCGCAGGGTCTCCAGCCGCTCGGTCTCGACGGGGGTGTGGCTCACCACGTCCAAGAGCTGCTTGTGCGACCAGACGTCGTGCTCCAGCGGCGCCACGTTGAGATCGCCGACGAGGATGGCGGGGCCAGAGACCCGCCTGCCGCCCCAGGCGCGCAGGTCGTCGAGGAAGGCGAGCTTGTGCGCGAATTTCGGGTTCAGCGCCGGGTCGGGGATGTCGCCGCCGGCTGGCACGTAGAAGTCGTGCAGCACGATTCCCGCCGCGTGTCCCGCCTCGGGGCCGAGCACCGCCGAGATGTGGCGCGCGTCGGGCTTGTCGCAGAAGCCGAACACGTCGCGGGTGTGGAGGGGAAAGCGCGAGAGGATCGCGACGCCGTTATAGCCCTTCTGCCCGGCGAAGACGACGTGCTCGTAGCCCGAGCCCTTGAGCGCCTTCAGCGGGAAGGCGTCGTCGGGGCATTTCGTCTCCTGAAGGCAGAGCACGTCCGGCTGCGCCTCACGCAGGAATCGCAGCACGCTCTCGATGCGCAGTCGCACCGAGTTGATGTTCCAGGTGGTGACGGTGAGACGCACGATTCTTACCGCTGCGCCTTCTGCATCTGCTCCTGGAGCGCCTTGTCCTCCGGCCGTCCGTAGTTGATGACGAACTGCATGCCGTCCACCGACTTGCCCTTTTGCAGGTTCGAGAGCTGCACGGTGGTCTGGTAGCCCTGCGGATCGGTGATCCTCCACTGGCTCAGCACCTTCAGGTCGGCGTCGAAGAAGAGCTGGATCTTCGAGGTGCCGCCCAGCGTCGAGCGGTCCTCCAGCGAGATGCGCACGCCGCCCGGATCGTTCGAGACGTCGGTGACGTCGAGGTCGCGGGCGAGGTCGATCTTCTCGCGCAACAGGAATTTCAGGGGCGTCTGCGCGATGAAGTACAGGTCCTGCGTGGCGAGCCTGCGGTCGCGCACGGCGACCGAGGTGCCGTCGGCGACCACCTGGAGCGGGGAGGGGTCGTCGTAGTCGAAGCGGAGCCGGCCGGGCTTGGCCAGCGTCAGCTTGCCGCCGATGCGCCGCCCGTCCGCGCCGATCTGTAGGAAGTTGCCGGTGAGCGTGGTCATGCCGTTGAAATAGGCGTTGGCCTGGGCGAGCACGCTGGCCGCGTCCGGCGGCTCGGCCGAGATCGCCGCGCCGGCCGGGGGCGTTCCCACTGCCGCGACCCTGGCCTCGCCGGCCGGGGCCGCGCGGGCCTGCCCCTTGGCGCCGGGCTTGATGCTGCCCGTCTTCTCGCCGGTGGCGGCCTTCGCGTCCTTGAGCGTGTCCTTGGCCGTGTCCTTGGCGGCAGGCTTGGCCGCGGCCTTCTTCTGCGGGGCGGCGGGGGCGGGAGCGGCCGGCTCGGGAGCCGGCTCCGGGGCGGGCTCTTCCTTGCGGCCAAGGAAATTGTCGATGAAGGAGGAGAGCTGCGCCTGCGCGGGCGCCGCGCTCGCGCACAGGGAAGCGGCGAGGAGCGTGCCGGCGACGGCTCGGGTGCGGCGGCCGATCATCAGGGGCATCATCCTTGGGAGACAGACGGACGCCGCTTAGAGCGTCCCCCTATGGCGAAGTTGCGACGCCGGGCCGCGAGGGTCCGGCGCTGAGAGCATGGACGACGGATCAGTCGTCGTAGCTCGGGACGTGGGAGACGCCGTCGACCAGGATCTCGCGCTTGCCGGCGTGGTTCGCCTGCCCGACGATGCCCTCGATCTCCATGCGCTCCATGATGGAGGCGGCGCGGTTGTAGCCGATCTGGAGCCGGCGCTGGATGTAGCTCGTCGACGCCTTCTTGTCGCGCAGCACCACCTGCACCGCCTGCTCGTAGAGATCGCCGCCTTCGCCGCCGGCGAGCCCGAAGCTGCCGGCATCGAACACCGCCACGTCCGCCGGCTCGTCGCCCTCGTCCTGCTGCGCTTCGGCCTTGGCGCCCTTTGCGGGCTTCTCGGCCTCGGCGCCGTCATCCTCTGTGACGGCGTCGAGATAGGCGGGGCGGCCCTGGCGCTTGAGATGCGCCACCACGCTCTCGACCTCCGAGTCCGAGCAGAACGGCCCGTGCACGCGCGTCGTGCGCCCGCCGCCCGCCATGAACAGCATGTCGCCCTGGCCGAGGAGCTGCTCGGCGCCCATCTCGCCGAGGATCGTGCGGCTGTCGATCTTCGACGTCACCTGGAAGCTGATCCGGGTCGGGAAGTTCGCCTTGATCGTGCCGGTGATGACGTCCACGCTCGGACGCTGCGTCGCCATGATCAGGTGGATGCCGGCCGCGCGCGCCATCTGGGCGAGGCGCTGGATCGCGCCCTCGATGTCCTTGCCAGCCACCATCATCAGGTCGGCCATCTCGTCGACCACGATGACGATGTAGGGCAGCGGGTTGAGGTCCATCTCCTCGTTCTCGTAGACCGCCTCGCCGGTGGTCCGGTCGAAGCCGGTCTGGACGGTGCGGGTCAGGACCTCGCCGCGCGCCCGCGCCTCGGCGAGCCGGGCGTTGAAGCCGTCGATGTTCCGCACACCGAGCTTCGACATCTTCTTGTAGCGCTCCTCCATCTCGCGCACGGCCCATTTGAGGGCGATGACCGCCTTCTTGGGATCGGTGACGACGGGGGAGAGCAGGTGCGGGATGCCGTCGTAGATCGACAGCTCCAGCATCTTGGGATCGACCATGATGAGGCGGCACTCCTCCGGCTTGAGCCGGTAGAGCAAGCTCAGGATCATGGTGTTGATGGCCACCGACTTGCCCGAGCCGGTGGTGCCGGCAACGAGCAGATGCGGCATCCGGGCGAGGTCCGCGATGATCGGTTCGCCGCCGATGTTCTTGCCGAGGCACAGGGCGAGCTTGTGCTTGCTGGCGAAGAAGTCGGCCGAGGCGAGGAGCTCGCGCAGATACACGGTCTCGCGGGTGTCGTTCGGCAATTCGATGCCGATGACGTTGCGGCCGGGCACCACGGCGACGCGGGCGGAGACCGCGGACATGGAGCGGGCGATGTCGTCGGCGAGCGCGATGACGCGGCTCGACTTGGTGCCGGGCGCGGGCTCCAATTCGTAGAGCGTCACCACCGGGCCGGGGCGCACCGCGAGGATGTCGCCCTTCACGCCGAAATCCTGCACCGTCTGCTGGAGGTTGAGCGCGTTCTGCTCGAGCACGTCGGCATCGACTTCGGCGTCCTCCTTCACCGGCGGCAGCGCCAGGAGGTCGAGCTCGGGATGCTCGTAATCGGCGTTCTCGACGGAGGCGACGCCGATATGGCGGCCGGCCGAGATCAGTTGCGGGCGCGGCGCCACCACCTGCGGCACGAAGGCCGGAGCGGGGAGGGGGCTTTCCTCGCGGGCGGGGGCCGGCTCCTCGACGGGAGCGGCCATCGCCACGGGGGCGACCGGAGCGGGCGCCTCGGGGACCTCAGGCGCCGCCGGGGCGGTGGCTTTCGTGCGCAGCAGAACCGGGCGCGCCGGCAAGGGCGACGGCAAGGGCATGGGGACCGCGGACATGGGCACCGCGGACATGGGCAAGGCGGCAGTCGCGGGCGCGGAAGGCGCAGCGGGCTGCACGGGGGCCGCAGCGCGGATCGCGGCGCGGGCGGCCATCGCCGGCAGGACCGGCTGCGGGGCGGGGGGCGCCGGCTCGGGCTCGGGTTCGGGTTCGGGCTGCGGCGGCGCGGCGGCGAGGGGCACCAGGGCGAGCACCGGGCGCGCCGCGTTGTCCTGCGCATCCGCCGGCCGGGGGGTGCGCTCGAAGCTCACCAGCCTGTCCAGGGCATAGGCCGGGGCCGGCGGCAGCGAGCGCAGATGCGAGATGTCGAGGGGCACCGAGACGAAGCCGTCCTCGCCGCGCGCGGGGTCGGGGCGGCGCGCCACCGGCACGGCCATGCGCGTGACGGCCGGCTCCGGCGTCGGCTGGACGGCGGGATCGGCGGGGGCGACCGGCCCCGGCTCGGAGACGCCCTGGATCGCGGCCCAGGCCTCCACGGACGACCAGTCCTCGCCCTCGAACCAGGGGCGCGTCGCCGACCAGTCGCAGAGGTCGTTCCAGTCGCGCACCTGCGGCTCCGGCCGGGACGGCTCGGGGAGGGCGCGCGGCGCGGGGGCGCGGCGGTCGGGGGTGCGGAAGAAGCGCACGCCGGGGGGCGCCACGAAGGGCTGGCGCCAGAGCGGCAGGGCGGGGGTCGCGGTGAGAGCGGCGGCGGCGGCGGCGAGCGCCTCCCGCTCCGCCAGGAGCGCCGTTTCGGTGGCGGCGGCCTGCTCCGTCTCCCGCGCGGCGAGCTCGGCCTCCTCGGCCTGCGCGGCGGCCAGCGCCGCCGCCTCCATGCGCAGCCGCTCGGCCTGCTCCGCCTCGCGGGCCTGGAGGCGGCGCTCGCGCAGCACCGTGTCGGGGGTGCGCGTGTAGCGCACCGCCGGATTGGTCATCGACGCCTGCGGCGCATAGGCCGGGGGCAGACGCTCGGGCCGCTCCGGCGAGATCGAGGCGGGCCGGCGCGGCGAGCGCACGAGGACGCCGGGTCCCGAGGCGGAGGCGTCGATGCGGCTTTCCGGCATCGTCGCCGGGACGAGCATGTCGAGGCTGGCGCGGTCGTCGAACACCTCCTCGGGCCAGGCCTGCTCGCGGACCCAACCGTCGGGCGCCGCGCCGGTCTCGCCCCGCTGGGCCTCGTCCTGCCAGAACTCTCGCTCGCGGCCGAGCATGGCCTGCGGGCTCGTCATCCAACTCGCCGCCGGGCGCGTGCCGGAGACGGCGTAGCCCGGCCGCTGCGGCAGGCCGGCGAGCCGGCGCGTCAGGCTGGCGCGCAGCGACATCAGCCGGTTCGCCAGCGCCCCGATCGACAGGCCGGATCGGTCGCCGCCGCGGCTCGGCCGGGAGGGGTCGCGGAGGGAATAGGGGGGCCGTCCCGATGAGCGCATGAGATCTCTGAAGGGATACGCGAAACAGGAAGCCGCCCCTCGGGAGCGGCCGCGTCCAGTTAGGACTCACGTCGTTAACAGACGCTTGCCCGGCCCCCTCCGGCGCGACTCTCCGGCAACCCTCCCGCGCAGGCCGCGCCCTTGGACGGAGGAGGCCCGCCGCGCTAGGGTCACGCCTTCCGTCCCCAACGGGCTCAAGCCTTGGCGTCCTCGTCCCCCACCGATTTCGGCTCGCTCTACCGGCACGGCTTCGCGCGCGTCGCCGCCTGCACGGTGCGCAGCCATCCGGCGGACCCCGCGCGCAACGCGGACGCCATCCTCGCGGCGGCGCGGGAGTGCCATGCGAAGGGCGCCGTGCTGGCGGTCTTCCCCGAGCTCGGCCTCTCCGGCTACGCCATCGAGGACCTGCTGCTCCAGGAGACGCTCCACCGCGCCGTGGAGGAGGCGGCCGGCGCGCTGATCGCGGCCTCGGCGGAGTTGCGGCCGATCCTCGTGGTGGGAGCGCCCCTGCGCTGGCGGGCCCGGCTCTACAACTGCGCGCTGGCGATCCAGGGCGGGCGCCTGCTCGGCGTGGTGCCGAAGAGCTACCTGCCGAACTACCGCGAGTTCTACGAGAAGCGCCACTTCGCCTCCGGCGCCGGGGTGACGGGCGAAACCGTCACGGTGGCGGGACAGGAGGCGCCCTTCGGCACCGACATCCTGATCGAGGCCGCCGATCTCGACGGGTTCACCTTGGGAATCGAGATCTGCGAGGATCTCTGGGTGCCGGAATCGCCCGGCCTGCGCGCGGCGCTCGCGGGCGCGAGCGTGCTCGCCAACCTCTCGGGCAGCCCGATCACCGTGGGACGGGCGGACTCGCGCGCCCTGCTCTCGCGCTCGGCCTCGATGCGGGGGGCATGCGCCTATGTCTACGCGGCGGCGGGCTTAGGCGAATCCACCACCGACCTCTCCTGGGACGGGCAGACCAGCATCGACGAGAACGGCGTGCGGCTCTCCGAGGGCGAGCGCTTCGCCGCCGGGCCCGTGACGACCTTCGCCGATATCGATCTCGACCTGATCCGGCAGGAGCGGCTCCAGGCCGGCAGCTTCGACGACAACGCCAGGACCCTGGCGCTCGCCTATCGCCGCGTGCCGGTGCGGCTTGGTCCGCCCTCGGGCGATCTCGGCCTGATGCGGCGTGTCGAGCGCTTCCCCTTCGTGCCGGCCGATCCCGCCCGCCTCGCGCAGGACTGCTACGAGGCCTACAGCATCCAGGTCTCCGGGCTGGCGCAGCGGCTCCAGGCCACCGGCACGAAGAAGGTCGTGATCGGCATCTCGGGCGGGCTCGATTCGACGCATGCGCTGATCGTCGTCGCCAAGGCCATGGACCGGCTCGGGCTGCCGAGGTCCGGCATCCTGGCCTATACGCTTCCGGGCTTCGCCACCTCGGCGGGCACCAAGGCCAACGCGCATGCCCTGATGGCGGCGCTCGGCACCACCGCCGGCGAGATCGACATCCGCCCGGCGGCGCGGCAGATGCTCGCGGACATGGGCCACCCGTTCGGACGGGGCGAACCCGTCTACGACGTCGCCTTCGAGAACGTGCAGGCGGGCCTGCGCACCGACTACCTGTTCCGTCTCGCAAACCAGAACGGCGCCATCGTCATCGGCACGGGCGATCTGTCGGAGCTGGCGCTCGGCTGGTGCACCTACGGCGTCGGCGACCAGATGAGCCATTACGGCGTCAATGCCGGCGTGCCCAAGACCCTGATCCAGCACCTGATCCGCTGGGTGATCGCCTCGGGCCAGTTCGGAGAGGACGAGAACCGGACGCTTCGCGCCGTCCTCGGCACGGAGATCTCGCCGGAGCTGGTGCCCGTGGGGGAGGGCGAGACGCCGCAGAGCACGCAAGAGGTGATCGGCCCCTACGCGCTCCAGGACTTCACGCTCTTCTATACCCTGCGCCACGGCTTCCCGCCCTCGAAGATCGCGTTCCTGGCACTGCATGCCTGGGGTGACGCCACCCGCGGGGCCTGGCCGCCGGACTTTCCGGACTCCGAGCGCGTCACCTACGACCTGCCCGTCATCCGGCGCTGGCTCGGGGTCTTCCTGGCGCGCTTCTTCGGCTTCAGCCAGTTCAAGCGCTCGGCCCTGCCCAACGGCCCGAAGGTCTCGGCCGGCGGCTCGCTCTCGCCGCGCGGGGACTGGCGGGCGCCCTCCGACGGCAGCGCGCGGCTCTGGCTCGACGAGCTCGCCCGCAACGTGCCCGAAACCGGATCGACATAAACCGGACCGATTGGGCCGCTAGGCACGGTCTCCAGGCGCGGCCGTTCGCGGGGGCGCCGTCACGCGGAGACGAGCCGTGCCGGGCGATGCGTCAGCGAGCCGAGCGGGGGGCGATCCGAAACGCGGAGATCGACGGATGAGACGCTACAACCTCTTCCGCCTCAAGGACGTCGAGGGCCTGTGCTGCGCGGTGCCGGAAAGCGCCGCCGTGCCGGGTTTCGTCGGCGGCGGCCGCTGGAGCTTCGGCGGCCGCCTGGACGCGGACAGCGCCGTCCCGCTCGATTTCGACGGACGCGCCGCCGACACCGCCGTGCGCTTCAACGGCTTCTATCTCTTCCAGACCGTCGACCGGCGATTCCTCTGAGACGACGGCCCCTAGAATCCGTTACGAACGACGGACCGAATGCCGCGCCCCAGAAGATAGCCGTAGCCGAACAGCACGAGCGGCATGAGGCCGCCGTCGACGTCGTCGAGATCGCTCGTGCTCAGCTCGTCCGTCTCGGCCGGCCGATCCTGGGTCCGCGTCACGGCATAGGCGTTCACATCGTTCTCGATTTCGGATTCAATGGCGATGACGGACACTGGATTTCTCCATGATCTGTATTGATGCTTCCGACACGCCCTCCGTGTCGGCATAGATCTGATATAGACCACGACAGAACTTGATGTCGGGAACAAATCGCACGGCGACGCGGATCGCGCCCGATCCTGGCGTCTGCCGACGAGAAGAAGCCGTTCGCGTCCGGGAGCGGACGTATCCCCGCCTGTCGGAGGTCGCGGCGAAGGTTTCTTAAGAGCCCCATGCCAGGGTCGCGGCCTGTCTCGGACAGGAGGCAAGGCAGGCCATGTCAGCAGAGTATCGCATCGAGACCCGCCAGCGCGTCTTCCTCAAGGGGCGCATCGTCTTCAACAACGGCGCGTCGAGCATGGACTGCCTGGTGCGCGACATGTCGGCCACCGGCGCGCGGGTCTCGCTCAGCGAGACCACGATCCTGCCGGAGGTCTTCGACCTCTACATCGCGCAGAAGGACCGCACTTATCGCTGCAAGCTGGCCTGGCGGCGCGAGGACGGCGTCGGCGTGACCTTCGCCGAGGAGCAGGCCAGGACCGCTCCCGGCTCGCCCGCCGCCGGCGACACGGGCGAGACCGATGCCTCCACGGGCGTGCTCTTGCGCCGGATCGGCGAGCTGGAGGCCGAGAACGCGGCGCTGCGCCGCCTGCTCGCGAGCATGGCCGCGCCGGGCGCCACCGCCGCCTGACCGCCCGTTTCCGTGGAAGCGGGATAAGGCAGGACAGCCGCATCGGTCGTCGGCGAGCAATCGTTTTCGGCGATATTGTTCCTCTTCGCGATTGCTCCTAGACTTCGGGCGCCGCCTCGAAGACTTGGCTCAGAACGATGCGCATCGCGCCCCTCGCCTCCGTATTTTGCGCCCTCGCGTTGGGGAGCTGCGCGACGCTCCCCATAACGCCGGGCCCCGGAGGCACGCTGACGGGCCAGACCGATGTCAGGTGGCTGAAGGAAAATTATTTTCTCTACATCCCCTTCGCTTCCGATCCGCTGACATTCGTCGGCACGGACGGCAAGAAGATCGTTCCGCAAACGATCTATACCGATGGCGGATCGATCCCGCCGATGCTGTGGGGCGTGCGCGGCTTCTCGCCCTGGGGATACGGGCCCGCCTATATCGTGCATGATTGGCTGTTCGTGCAGCATCATTGCAAGATCGGCGATTGGCAGAGCGTCAGCTTCGAGGATTCCGCCCGGATCCTCGGGGAGGTGATCGACACCCTCGTCCGTGACGGGCGGGTGCCGCCCAATCCCGAGGCGCGCTCCCTGATCGAGTTGGCCGTTCGGACGCGCATCGCCAGAGACCTGTGGGACAACGGCCCCTGCGATTTGCCCCCGACGATATCGACGAAGAGAGCGGAGCCGCAGGGCGTGCTCATCATGCGGATCGACACGAACAAGCGGCCCTAGGTCGGGATCAAGCCGGACGCCCGGCCTCGCGCCGCGCCCGCACCACGGCCCTGTCGAGGGCGCCGAGGAAGGCGGAGCGGTCCTTCGCCGAGAACGGCCGCGGACCGCCGGTGACGGCGCCGGCCTCGCGCAGATCCTGCATCAGGTTGCGGGTCGCGAGCGCCATGCCGACCGAGGAAACGGTGAACGCCTTGCCGTTCGGCGCCAGCACGGACGCGCCCGCCTTCACGCAGCGGCTCGCCAGCGGCACGTCGGCGGTGACGACGATGGCGCCGGGCGCCGCCCGCTCGGCGATCCAGTCGTCGGCCGCGTCGAACCCGTCGCTCACGATCACCCGCTCGATCCAGGGCTCGCGCGGCAGGGTCATGAAGCTGTTGGCCACCACGTAGACATGCAGCCCGTAGCGGGCGGCGACGCGGTAGACCTCGTCCTTCACCGGGCAGGCGTCGGCATCGACATAGATCGCGATCGCGCCCTCGCTCATGCCGTCAGGGCCGCGCGGATGCGCGCGGCATGGTCCGCCAGCACCGCCGGATCGGCCATGCCGCCCTCGTGGCGGCGCAGCGGCACGCCCTCGCGGCGCGGCACGATGTGGACATGCAGGTGGAACACCGTCTGGCCGCCGGCCGGCTCGTTGTACTGGAACACGCTCAGCCCGTCCGCCGCGAAGGCCGTCCGCACCGCCGCCGCCACCTTCTGCACCGTCGCCATGACCGCCGCGAGCGAGGCGGGATCGGCGTCGAGCAGCCCGCGCGCCGGGGCCTTGGGGATCACCAGCGTGTGGCCCTCGGCTTGCGGCATCACGTCCATGAAGGCCAGGGTATGCGCGTCCTCGTAGACCTTTTGGGCCGGGATTTCGCCGCGCAGGATCTTGGCGAAGACGTTGGAAGGATCGTAGGCGGGGGGCGTCGTCATGGCGGCTCCGGCGGGCTGTTCGCGCGGGCGGCACGATGCAACGGCACCGGCCCCGCGTCCACGCCTCGAACCGCCGCGCTTGACGCACGTTGCCGACCGCAATGCGAGAGGACGACACGGACATGGCTGAAGGCGGCGGGGGCCACGCGAGCACGGGCGCGATCTACACCGCGGCAGGCGCCAACCTCGCCATCGCGGCGGCGAAGTTCGTCGGCGCGGCGCTCACCGGCAGCACGGCGATGCTGGCGGAGGGCGTGCATTCGCTGGTGGACACCGCCAACCAGATCCTGCTGCTCTTCGGGATGCGGCGGGCGACGAAGCCGGCGGATGCGCGCCACCCCTTCGGCTACGGCCGCGAGGTGTATTTCTACGCCTTCATCGTGGCGCTGATGATCTTCCTCGGCGGCGGTATCTTCGCCATCTACGAGGGTGTCGAGAAGATCGGCCACCCGGAGCCGGTGCAGGACGCCGTGGTCTTCGGCAGGCCGATCTCCGGCTTCTGGACGAACGTCGCCATCCTCGGCTTCGCGATCCTCGCCGAGGGCTATTCGTTCCTCGTGGCGCTGCGCTCGTTCTGGGCCGAGAAGGGCGAGCGGCCGCCGCTCACCGCCATCCGCCGCAGCAAGGATCCGGCGCTGTTCACGGTGCTGGCCGAGGACGCCGCCGCGCTGATCGGCCTCGTCATCGCGCTCGCCGGCGTGATCCTCGCCGAGGTCCTGCATAGGCCGGCGCTCGACGGCTGGGCCTCCATCGGCATCGGGCTCGTGCTCGTCGGGATGGCGCTGTTCCTGATGGTCGAGACCCACGGGCTGCTCATCGGCGAGGCGGCCGATCCGGAGGTGGTCACCGCCATCCGCGAGATCGTGCGGGCGGAGCCGGGGGTGATCCATGTCAACGAGGTGCTGACCCAGCATCTCGGCCCCTCGGACGTGCTGGTGAACCTGAGCCTCGACTTTTCGGACGATCTCAGCGCCGGAGAGGTCGAGGCGGTGGTGGCGCGCCTCGACGCGACGCTGAAGCGGAAGGTCTCCGACGTGAAGCAGGTCTTCATCGAGGCGGAGGCGATGAAGCCCGGCACGCGGACGGCGGGGCCGGCCTTCGCGGCAAGCGTGTAAGGGCCTTCAGATTCCCTCGCCGTTCACCCCGTCCCGCACGGCGAGGGCGGCCAGGATGTCACCCTCCAGCGATTCGGGCTTGGCCTTGGGCGCGTAGCGGCCGATCGCGCGGCCGTCCCGGCCCACCAGGAACTTGGTGAAGTTCCACTTGATGCCCTCGGTGCCGAGGAAGCCCGGCTTCTCGGCCTTGAGATGCACGTAGAGCGGATCGGCGCCGGGTCCGTTCACGTCGATCTTGGCGAGCACCGGGAAGCTCACATCGTAGGTCAGCGAGCAGAAGCGCGCGATCTCGGCGGCATCCCCCGGCTCCTGCGCGCCGAACTGGTTGCAGGGGAAGCCGAGCACCACGAGCCCCGCCTCGCGGTGCCTGCGCCAGAGCGCCTCCAGCCCCTCGTATTGCGGGGTGAAGCCGCATTTCGAGGCGGTGTTGACGACGAGCACGACCTTGCCGCGATAGCGCGACAAGGGATGGGGCGTCCCGTCGGCGGCGTCGGGGGTGAAGTCGTACAGCGTCGTCATGCCCGCAGCATGGCCGAAGGCGCCGCCGATTTCGCGCGGAAAATCGCCCCGGCCCACAGGGCGGCGGCTCAGGCCGCCGTGCGGCGCTCCACCAGCCGGGCGAGATAGGCCGAGCCCAGCGGGATCAGGCTGTCGTCGAAATCGAACTTCGCGTTGTGAAGCCCCGGTCCCGGCGTCGCGCCGAGCCAAGCGTAGCAGCCGGGCACGGCCATGATCATGTCGGCGAAATCCTCGCTGCCCATGCGCGGAACACAATCGGCGTCGACGTTCTGGGGCCCGAACAGCTCGGTGGCGATCTCGGCGGCGGCCGCCGCCTGCGCGGAGGCGTTCTCCAGCACGGAGAAGACGTCGCGGATCTCGACCTCGATCTCGGTGCCGTAGGCGGCGGCGAACCCGGCCGCCAGCTCGCGGATGCGCTGCGAGACCAGCTTGCGCAGGGCGGCGTCGAAGGTCCGCACGGTGCCGGCGAGGCGGGCCTCCTCGGGAATCACGTTGTAGGCCGCGCCGGAATGGATCTGCGTCACCGAGACCACAGCGGATTTCAGCGGGTCGGCGTTGCGCGAGACGATGGACTGCATCGCCTGCACCAGCCCGGTGGCGATCACGATGGGGTCGATGCCCCGCTGCGGCTCGGCCCCGTGCGCGCCGCGCCCGACGATACGGATGTCGAAAAAGTCGGCCGCCGCCATCATCGGGCCGGGGCGCAGCTTCAATTGGCCATGCGGCCCGTTCGGGGCGTTGTGCAGCCCGTAGATCTCGTCGCAGGGAAATTTTTGGAACAAGCCGTCCGCGATCATGGCACGGGCGCCGCCCAGGCCCTCTTCCGCCGGCTGGAACACGAAGATCGCGGTGCCGTCGAAATTGCGGGTCTCGGCGAGGTAGCGCGCGGCGCCCACCAGCATGGTGGTGTGCCCGTCATGCCCGCAGGCGTGCATCTTGCCGGGCACCGTCGAGCGGTAGGGAAGGCCCGTCGCCTCCTCGATGGGCAGCGCGTCGAGCTCCGCCCGCAGGCCGATGCGGCGCCCCTTGTCGGAGCGGCCCTCCAGCACGCCCACCACCCCGGTGCCGCCGAGGCCCCGGTGCACTGCGATGCCGAAACCCTCGAGCAGCCCGGCGACGATGCCGGAGGTCCGCGTCTCCTCGAAGCCGATCTCGGGATGGGCGTGGATGTCGTGGCGCAGCGCCACCAATTCCGGGGCGAAGCCCTTGATGCGGTCGATGGGGCTCATCGCTCAGCTCTCCGAAGATTCGGGCCCGCCGCCGCCGCGCCGGAACGGCGTCAGCGTGTCGAGCGCGTCGACGGCGGCGTCCACATGGGCACGCTCCCGCCGGAGGTAGTCCGCCACGGCCCGGCGGAAAGCCGGCTCGGCGATGTCGTGGGCGGAATGCATCAGCACCGGCCGGTAGCCGCGCGCCAGCTTGTGCTCGCCCTGCGCACCCGCCTCCACCCGCTTCAGGCCGCGCGCGATGGCGAAGTCGATGGCCTGATAGTAGCAGACCTCGAAATGCAGGAAGGGGTGGTCCTCGATGCAGCCCCAGTTGCGCCCGTAGAGGGCCACGTCGCCGATGAAGTTGATCGCCCCGGCGATGTAGCGCCCGTCGCGCCTGGCCATCACCAGCAGGATGCGATCGGCCATGCGCTCGGCGATGAGCGAGAAGAATCGCCGGTTGAGGTAGGGGCTGCCCCATTTGCGCGCGCCGGTATCGACGTAGAAGGCATGGAACGCGTCCCAGTGCTCCTCCCGAAGGTCGGAGCCGGTCAAGCGCTCGATGGTGATGCCGTCGGAGAGCGCGTCGCGGCGCTCGCGGCGGATGACCTTGCGCTTGCGCGAGGCGAGGGCCGCGAGGAAATCCTCGAAGCCGGCATAGCCTTCGTTCTCCCAGTGGAACTGCTGGTCGGTGCGCTGGAGGAAGCCGAGCGCCCCGGCCTGCGTCCATTCGCGCTCGCGCATGAAGGTGACGTGGATCGAGGACGCCTCGGTCTCCTTGCGCACGGCGCGCAGCCCCGCGACGATGGCGGAGACCGCCGCCTCCGGGTCCTCCCCCGGCGCGATCAGGAAGCGCGGCCCGGTCACGGGGGTGAAGGGCACGCTGACCTGGAGCTTCGGATAGTAGCTGCCGCCGGCCCGCTCCAGGGCGTCGGCCCAGCCGTGGTCGAAGACGTACTCGCCCTGGCTGTGGGATTTCAGGTAGCAGGGCGCCGCGCCGATCAGGGTATCGCCGCGCTCGACCACCACATGCAGCGGCAGCCAGCCGGTCCTGCGCGCGACGCAGCCGGATTCCTCGAGGGCCGAGAGGAAGGCGTGCGAGACGAACGGGTTGCAGGTCTCGTCACCGCCGCTCAGCGTCTCGGCGGAGGTGGCGCAGGCGTCCCAGGCCGCCGCCCCGATCTCGCTCAGGCCGCGCAGCGCCCGGACGCGCAGGATGCTCGCGGCCTCGGCCGCCATGCCGGTTGGTTGCATGGGACCAATCTAGCCGCGGACGCCAGGCGGGCGATCGGTCCCCCGGTGTCCGCGCCGTCGCAGGTCAATTCTGCTTGCGGATGACGGCCCTCTCCAAGCCGAGACCGATGGCGAGGCAGGAGAGCCCCCACATGTAGCAATACACGTAATCGATGTGCACATCGAGTTCGGGATAGTAACCGGATCGAACGCATTCGATGATCTGCACGGCAGGGCTCCATCGCATGATTTCGTAATACTGATCCGGCAGAAAATTCGGCAGGAAGAACACCCCGCTGGCCATGTACATCAGCATCGTAATCAGCGTGTAGCCCATCAGCCATCCGGGGAAGAACGAGACGATCGCGACGTTGATCGTGCCCATGCCGATGCCGAGGACGATCGCCGCGAGGTATCCGACCATCGCGAGGGTCGGGTTGGCGGGCACCGGGTTCACATGCAGCAACGCCAGCGCCGCGAAGACGATCATCAGTCCCAAGAAGCCGGTGACGATCTCCACCAGGATACGGGCGAAGACCACGTCGACAAGCTTGACCTGCGGATAGTAGGTCAGCGGCTTGTTCATCACGAGGGCCTTCATCACCTCGCGTGAGATGTACTGGAACATCAGGAAGGGCACCGCGCCGCTAGCGACGAACAGCACGGCGCTGTCGCCGACGGGCGGCGGCATCTTGCGCACGACGAAGATCACCACCAGCAGGGTGGTGTGCACCACCGGCCAGAAAACCACCACGGCGTAGCCGATATGCGATCCGCCGAAGCGGGTGCGCATGTCGCGCAGCATCAGCGCGTGCAGGACGCGCAGGTAGGTCTCGGCCGCGGCGGCCCGCGTGCGGACCATCGGGACCTGGGTGCTCGCCGTCATGCCTCGACCCGCCAGTTTCGATCCCGCCGCCATGCCCGCCGAACCCGACCGAAATATGGACGGGCGCGCCCGCTCAGGGCCGGAAGCCCTCGAACACCATCTGGTCCGCGTGAGTCGCGGCGTGGCGGACCTGCTCGGGGGTGCGCACCGTCCAGGTCATCACCGGCATGCGGGCGAGCAGGCGGCAGAGATGCGTCGCCGCGCAGGGGATATCGCCGACCCGCCAGGAGAGGAAGTCCGGCCGGCTGTCCTCCAGATGCAGGAGGTTGGCGAGCGAGCGCCGCAGCGCCTCCGGCAGCAGGGCATAGGCGGGATCGTCCTGCGTCGTCTCGGCGACGATGCCGCGCGGGACGCCCGGCGCCAGCTCCGCGAGGGCGGCGACGATGCCGGGATCGAAGGATTTCAGCGCCACCGGCCCGTCATAGGCGGCGGCCAGCTCCACCACCCGCCGGGTGAGCGCGAGATCGCCCGAATACAGCGACTTGATCTCGATCACGAGCGGCACGCGGCCCGCGATGGCGGAGAGGAGGCGCGGCAGGCTCGGGATCGTCTCGCCCGTGCCCAGGACCGGTAGCGCCTCCAGCTCGGCGGCCCGGCGCGCGCCGGTCTCCGCGTCGAGGCCCGTCAGCCGGCCGAGATGCTCGTCGTGGAAGACCATGGCCTCGCCGTCGGCGCTGATCTGGACGTCGCATTCGATGGCGTAGCCGGCCTCCACCGCAGCCAGCGCGGCGGCCAGCGTGTTCTCCGGCCGCCCGGCGGCGCGCTCGTGCAGGCCGCGATGGGCGATCGGGCGCGCGACCAGCCAGCCGGGGGCGTCGGCCATGCTCAGGCGACCTCGAACATCGCCTCGACCTCGACGGCGGCGTCGAGGGGCAGTTCGGCGACGCCGACGGTGGAGCGGGCATGGCGGCCGCGATCGCCCAGGATCTCGACCATCAGGTCGGAGGCGCCGTTCATGATTCCCGCGAGACCCGCATAGCTCGGCACCGCGTTGATGAAGCCCCCGAGCCGCACGCACTGGACGACGCCGTGGTCGAGGTCGCCCACCGCCGCCCGCACCTGCGCGAGCACGTTGAGCGCGCAGAGCCGGGCCGCCGCGATTCCGTCCTCGGCCGAGACCTCGGCGCCGAGCTTGCCCTTGTGCGCGTCGGCGATCTTGCCGTCCGGGCCGAGGCAGATCTGGCCGGAGATCACCACGAGATTGCCCATGCGCACGAAGGGGACGTAGTTCGCCACCGGCGCCGCCGCCTTCGGCAGGGTGATCCCGAGCCGCTCCAGACGCTCCTTGACCGTGCTCATCGCTTCGTCTCCCTCGGGGGACCGGCGGCCCCGCCCGCGCCGGGTCTGAGCACGGCCGGCGGGGTCCGCGCAAGCGGAACGCAAGCCCCGCGGCGGCCTCCCGGACCCGCGAAAACATTGACAGGACCGGGCACTTCTCTAGTAATCGCGCGCGTGCCGCCCCTGACCGAGGCGGCACTTTCATTTGGAGCGGACCCGCAAAGGTCCGCCGAGACGGAGATGCGTCCCGTGACATCCGCGCTTCTGCCGACCTACGCCCGCGCGCCGCTCGCCTTCGAGCGCGGCGAAGGCGCATGGCTCGTGTCGCGCGAGGGCGAGCGCTATCTCGATTTCGGCGCCGGCATCGCCGTGAACGCGCTCGGCCACGCCCATCCCCATCTCGTCGCCGCGCTCACCGAGCAGGCGGGCAAGCTCTGGCACACCTCGAACCTGTTCGAGATCCCCGAGGGCGAGCGGCTCGGCCGGCGGCTCGTGGACGCCACCTTCGCGGACGTGGCCTTCTTCGCCAATTCCGGCGCGGAGGCGAACGAGGCCGCCATCAAGATGGCGCGCAAGTACCACGCGGCCGGCGGCAACCCGGAGCGATTCCGCGTCGTCACCTTCGAGGGCGCCTTCCACGGGCGCACGCTCGCCACCATCGCGGCCGGCGGCCAGCAGAAATACATCGACGGATTCGGCCCCAAGGTCGACGGGTTCGACCAGGTGCCGACGGGCGATTTCGAGGCGCTCGAGGCGGCCATCGGGCCGGAGACCGCCGCGCTGATGATCGAGCCGATCCAGGGCGAGGGCGGTGTGCGGGTGATTCCGCACGAGCACCTGCGGCGGCTTCGCGCGCTCTGCGACGAACGCGGCCTGCTGCTCATCATGGACGAGGTGCAGACCGGCGTCGGGCGCACGGGCAAGCTGTTCGCGCATGAGTGGTCGGGCATCGCGCCGGACATCATGAGCGCGGCCAAGGGCATCGGCGGCGGCTTCCCCCTCGGCGTCTGCCTCGCCACGGCCGAGGCCGCGCGCGGCATGACGGCGGGCACGCACGGCACCACCTTCGGCGGCAATCCGCTGGCCATGGCGGTGGGCAACGCCGTGCTCGACGTGGTGCTGGCGCCGGGCTTCCTCGACCATGTCGCCCGCGTCGGCCTGCTCCTGAAGCAGAAGCTCGCCGCCCTGCGCGACCGCCATCCGAACGTGGTCCAGGAGATTCGCGGCGAGGGCCTGATGCTCGGCCTGAAGCTCGGCGTCACCAACACCGAGTTCGCCGCCGCCGCGCGGGGCGAGCATCTTCTCGTCATCCCGGCGGGCGACAACGTCGTGCGCCTGCTGCCGCCGCTGATCGTGACGGACGGGGACGTGGCGGCCGCCGTCGAGCGCCTGGACGCCGCCGCCTCGCGGATGGAGCCCGCGCTCCGGGGAGCGGCCGAATGAGCGCCGCGCAACAGCAAGAATCGACTCCCATGCCTTCCAGCCCCTCCGTGGCCCACGCCAACGGGGCCGCCGCCCCGCCGCCCCGCCACTTCCTCGACCTGTCGGACTTCTCGGGCGGGCAGCTGCGCGCGATCCTCGATTCGAGCGCGGCCATGAAGGGCCGCCGCCGCAAGGGCGTGCCGGCGGCCGAGAAGCCGCTGGCCGGCAAGTTCCTGGCGATGGTGTTCGACCGGCCCTCCACCCGCACCCGCGTCTCCTTCGACGTGGCCATGCGCGAGCTCGGCGGCGAGACCCTGATGCTGACCGGCAAGGAGATGCAGCTCGGGCGCGGCGAGACCATCGCCGACACCGCCCGCGTGCTCTCGCGCTTCGTCGACGCGATCATGATCCGCACCCTCGACCACGACATGGTCGCCGAGCTCGCCGCGCATGCCGAGGTGCCGGTCATCAACGCGCTCACCAAGGTCTCGCATCCCTGCCAGATCATGGCCGACGTGATGACCTTCGAGGAGCATCGCGGGCCGATCGGCGGGCGCACGGTGGCGTGGTCGGGAGACGCCAACAACGTGCTCGTCTCCTGGGTGCACGCCGCCGCCCGGCTCGACTTCACCCTCAACGTGGCGGCCCCGCCCGAACTGTCCCTCGGGGCGGACGTGATCGCCTGGGCCAAGGCCGAGGGCGCGCGCCTCAACCTCACCACCGACCCCTTCGAGGCCGCGGCGGGAGCGGACGCCGTCGTCACCGACTGCTGGGTCTCCATGGGCGACGACGACGACCAGCACCGCCACAACCTGCTCGGCCCCTATCAGGTCGACGCCAAGCTGATGGGCGCCGCCGCCAAGGACGCGGTGTTCCTGCACTGCCTGCCGGCCCACCGGGGCGAGGAGGTCACGGCCGAGGTCATCGACGGCCCGCAATCGGTGGTCTTCGACGAGGCCGAGAACCGGCTGCACGCGCAGAAGGGCATCCTGGCCTGGTGCCTCGGGGCCTGAGCGTCCTTGGAGGCGGGAGCGGGCAGCCCCATATAGGCGAAGCGGACGCCTCGGCGCGCCCGCTCCCACAGCCCTCCAACCCCTCATGCCGGCCGCCTCGCGCGGTCCGGGGACCGCGGAGCGTCGTCTCCCCGCCGATACCGGCGGCACCCGCATTCGCAGTCCCCTCCGGCACGATCAGGATGCGAAGGACGCGATGACCGCCGGACACGACCCCATCTCCGCCCAAAGCCCTCTCGGCAACGGCCATCTCAGCGGCGACGACGCCGTGCTGCCCTTCGCCGTCGAGGGGCTCGACGTGCGCGGTCGCGCGGTGCGGCTCGGGCCGTCCGTCGATACCATCCTGCGCCGGCACGGCTACCCGGATGCGGTGGCGCGGCTGCTCGGCGAGGCGGCGGCGCTCACCGTGCTGCTCGGCTCGTCGCTGAAGTTCGAGGGCCGCTTCCAGCTCCAGACCAAGAGCGACGGCCCGGTCTCGATGCTGGTGGTCGATTTCGAGGCGCCCGACCGGGTGCGCGCCACCGCCCGCTTCGACGCGGAGGCCGTCGCCGCGCTCGGGTCAGGACCGCTGCGCACCGCCGATCTCGTCGGCGAGGGCCATCTCGCCATGACCATCGACCAGGGATCGGCGGCGAGCCGCTACCAGGGCGTCGTCGTGCTCGACGGGCAGAGCCTGGAGGAGGCGGCGCATCAGTATTTCCGCCAGTCCGAGCAGATCCCGACGCAGGTCCGCCTCGCGGTGGCGGAGCAGTTCGAGGACGGCGCCACGCGCTGGCGGGCCGGAGGGCTGCTGGTGCAGTTCCTGCCCCAGTCCGAGGACCGCGCGCGGCTCGCCGACCTGCCGCCGGGCGACGCGCCGGAAGGCACCGGCCCGCACGAGCTGTCGGAGGACGACGCCTGGGTCGAGGCGCGGGCGCTGGTCGGCACCGTGGAGGACCACGAGCTCGTCGACCCGGACGTGTCGAGCGAGCGGCTGCTCTACCGGCTCTTCCACGAGCGCGGCGTGCGCGTGTTCGAGGCGCAGGCCGTGCACGAGGAATGCCGCTGCTCGCGCGAGCGGGTGGTCGGCATGGTCCGCTCGTTCTCCGCGCAGGAGCGCCGCGACATGGTCGGCGACGGCGGGCGCATCGCCATCACCTGCGAGTTCTGCTCGCGCCGCTACGAGGTCGACCCGGCGGAAGCCGAGGGCGAGGGCGCCTGACCCGGACGACCCGCCGGGCCAGTATCCGCCCAGTCCAAGCTCGACCATTTCGGCATCGCACCAATAATGATTGCAGCGATCCGACGATCTTCGATTGAAACCGTTTCGACATCGACCGCGTTTCGATGCGGCAATTGATGTCGCAAGGACAATCGGAGATCCCATCATGAAGACGCTTACTTTCGGGCTGGCCGCTCTGCTGGTCAGCACGTCTGTCTATGCCCAGGGCGCCACGGGCATGGCCATGGACAAGGGGTCCGCAGGGGGCGCCAAGGCCGGGATGTCGTCGAGCGAGGGCACGAAGGGCGGCATGGACGCGAGAGGCGGCTCGGCCTCCAGGGGCATGGACTCCAAGGGCGCCGAGAGGAGCGCCGACAAGGGCATGGACCGGGGCTCGGAGAAGACCGGCGGTCAGGCGGCGCGCGGCGCCGAGCGGAGCGGCGAGGGCATGAAGGCCGGCCGCGATCGCACGGACCGTGGCGAGAACCGCCGCGACGCGGCCTCCCTGCGCGAGCGGGGCGATCGCGGCACCCGGATCGACCACCGCGAGAGCCGCCGGACGGAGCGCACCGACGTCACCACCCGCGTCGACGGCGGTTTCCGGCGCGAGGGCCGGTTCGTGTTCATCGGCGGGCGCCGGGTCGTCTACGGTTCGCCCGAGTATCGCCGCCTCGTCGTCACCGAGCGTCGCGGCGGCTCCCGCTACGTCACCGTTCGCGGCCAGCGCGTCGTCTACGGCTCGCCGGAATACCGTCGCCTCGTCAGCGTGCGCGACACCACCGAGAGCCCGCGCTACGTGGTGATCCACGGCCGCCGGGTGGTCTACGGATCGCCCGAATACCGCCGCCTGACCGTGACGGAGCGCAGCGGCGGCAGCGTCACCGTCGGCACCAGCGAGCGGACGCGGACCAGCGTCTCGACCCGTACCGGCGAGCACGGTTTCCGGTCCGAGGCGCGCGACCAGTCCCATCGCGACGGCGCCATGAAGACCGGCATGGACAAGTCTGGGACGGACAGGGGCAACGGTCGCGCGGGCGCCCAGGCCATGGACAAGGGCCGCATGAACGGCGGCGCCGACAAGGCCGGCGGCGGTATCCGCAACGCGTCCGATCGCGGCGATACCGGCGCCACCAGCCGCACCGTAAGCGATCGCGGCGGCAATGCCGGTGGCGGCGTGAAGGGCGGCCTGGAATCCGGCAAGGGCGGCGGCCGCAACTGATGGACGAGACGCGCAAGTCCGTCAGGGCAGGGGCCGGTCCGCCGGCCCCTTTTTTCGTGCTCGGTGCCATACGGCTTCAGGCTAATCCGTTCGGCAGCGGAGGTTTGCCCCCTCTCCCCGCTCGCGGGGAGAGGGCCGCGACGACCGCGTCGTCGGCGCGGCGAGGCGGCAGCCGAAGGTGAGGGGGCGGTCGCGGATGAGCCTCTCACGGCACCGCCCCCTCACCTTCGCTCCGGCTACGCCTGCACTCCCGGCCTGCACGGCAAGGTGCAGGCCGGCCTCTCCCCGCGCGCGGGGAGAGGGACGCCCCAGGCGAACTCGCTCGATCAGCCGAAACGGGATCAGGTCCTCAGCACCGGCTCGGCGATGTCGCCGCCGCCCCGCGCGGCGAGATAGTCGGGCTGGAACAGGCACATGCGCACGGCGTCGCGATAGCGCCCGTTGACGAAGAACTCGTGCCGCAGAACGCCCTCGGGCCGGAAGCCGCAGCGCTCGTAGATGCTCACCGCGCGGGAATTGTCCTTGTCGACATGCAGGTAGAGCTTGTGGATGTTGAGCACGCTGAAGGCGTAGTCCATGGCCACCCGCGTCGCCTGCCAGGCGTAGCCTCGGCCCTGGAAGGCCGGGTGGATCGCGATCTGGAACTCGCAGCGCCGGTGCAGATGGTTGATCTCGACGAGCTCCACCATGCCGGCCGGCTCGTTGGCGCTGGTGGCGATGATGAAGCGCCGCTCGGTCTGGTTGTGGATGTTGCGCTCGTAGAGCTGCGCCAGCTCGGCGAAGGACTCGTAGGCCTCCTCGAACCAGTAGCGCATGATGCTGTCGTTGTTGTTGAGCTGGTGCACGAAGAGCAGGTCCTCGCGCTCCAGGGGACGCAGCTTGACGGGACCGCCGCCGGGACCGCTCATCGCGTGCACTCCGCGAGCACCTGCCGGAGGAAGGCGCCGCCGCGCTCCAGGGCATCGAGGGTGATGTATTCGTCCGGCTGGTGCGCCTGGTCGATGGAGCCCGGCCCGCAGACGACGGTAGAGATGCCCGCCGCCTGGAAGCGGCCGGCCTCCGTCCCGTAGGGCACGGAGATCGTCCGGTTGCGCCCAGTCGCCCGCAGCGCGAGGCGCTCCGCCTCGGAGCCCGGCTCCGGCGCCAGCCCCGGCACAGCGACCTCCTCGATCGTCTCGATGCGTCCGTAGGGGCCGTAGCGGTTGAGCCGCTCGCGCGCCACCGCCTCGGCCTTCTCGGCGAAGAGCGCCGGAATCTCGGCGAGGTCGAGCCCCGGCAGGCCGCGAAACTCCCAGTGGAAGGCGCAGAGCTTGGGCAGGATGTTGCGCGCCGTGCCGCCGTCGATCGTGCCGACATGCACGGTGGTGTTGGGCGGATCGAAGCGGCCGGACGGGTCGCCGCGCGCGATCATCATGTCGGCGATGCGGTTCAGCTCGCTCACGAGGTCCGCCGCCGCCATCACCGCGTTGGCGCCGAGCATGGGCTTGGCCGAATGCGCCTCGTGCCCGTGCACGGTGGTGAGATAGGTGACGACGCTCTTATGCGCGTCGGCGACCTCGAGATCGGTCGGCTCGCCGACGATGACGGCGCCGGGGCGCGGCAGGTCCGCTCCGAAGCGGGCGATGGTGTCGGCGACGCCGAGGCAGGTGGTCTCCTCGTCGTAGGAGAGCAGGATGTGGATCGGCCGCGTCAGGTCGGCTTGCAGGGCGGTCGGGACGAGCGCGAGGCAGAGCGCGTCGAAGCCCTTCATGTCGACGGCGCCCCGCCCGTAGGCGCGTCCGTCCGCGATCCTCAACTTGAAAGGGTCCGTGGTCCAGCTCTGGCCGGTCACGGGCACCACGTCGGTATGGCCCGAGAGCACGACGCCGCCGTCGACCATCGGTCCGATGGTGGCGAACACCGCCTGCTTGTCGCCGGCCGCGTTGGGCACCCGCGCATAGGGCACGCCCCAGCCGTCGAGATAGGCGCAGACCCAATCGATCAGCGCGACGTTCGAGCGCGAACTCTCGGTGTCGAAGGAGACCAGCCGCTCCAGGATGTCGAGCGCGCCGAGGCGCTCCCCGTCTGCCGGCATCTCGTCACTCTCCCCGCGAAACCCGCCTCGGGGCTCTCATGTAGGCGGAAGACCGGGCGGGGGCGACCCCGCCGCCGCGCGGTTCAGTGCAGGCTGCGGCGGACGTGGGGCGAATCGAGCGAGAAGGCCGGGATCTCCGCCTCGAAGCTTTCGCCGGCCACCGTGGTGATGGTGTAGGAGCCGGCCATCAGCCCGTCCGGCGTGGTGAGCGGGCAGCCGCTGGTGTAGCTGAACGACTCGCCGGGCTCGAGCACCGGCTGCTTGCCGACCACCCCGGCGCCGCGCACCTCCTGAAGGGAGCCGTGCCCGTCGATGATGCGCCAGTGGCGCGAGCGGAGCTGCACCTGCTCGATGCCGTTGTTCACGATCTCGACCGTGTAGGCAAAGAAGTAGCGGCTGTCGCCGGGGGAGGATTCCTCCTCGACGAACCGGGGATTCACCGTCACGCTGATTCCACGCGTCTCGGCCTTGTACATCGTCCCGGTGTGCCTTCCCTGTCGCCGGTTTCGGCGTTCTTGACGCTCGCGACGCAATCGCGGATGGCGTGGGCTCGTGGTACGTGGCGGACCCATCATCGTCAATTGCGGCTGAGTACGTCGCGAGAGGGCGGCGGCACGGGGGAGGGCGCTTGGGCGGCATGGCGGGCGGAGCAGGGCGCGGGGTCGCGCCGATCAGGGCGCCCTGGCGCGGTCTCTCGTCCGTTCGCGGGCCGCTCGCCCGTTCCGGGCAGGTCGCGGCCTGCCTCGGGGTCGCGACCGTCGCCGCCGTGTTCGCCTGGCGGGCGCCGGCCGCGAACGGGCTCGCGGCGGCGGCCCTCGTCGGGGCGCTGATCCTCGACGCCGGCGGCCGGCGGGCCCTCGCGTGGGCCGGACGCCGGACCGGCATCGCGGCCCGCTTCCCGGCGCTGCCCTCGCTGGCGCTGCCTCTCGGGGGGACGCTCGGGCTCGGCCTCCTGGCGGCGGCGCTCGTCGCCTTCCCGCGCGCCTTCGCGACGCTCGCGAGCTTCGGCGCCGGCCTCCTGACCATCGGCGCGCTGGCCCGCCTCGCCCTGGCGCGCACCCTCGTCGCGGCGACGCGGGAAACGGAGTGACATGACCCCCGCCGACCTGACCCGGACCGGCGACGGCATCCTGCCGGCCGAGACCATCGCCGACCTCACCCGCGACGGCGCCATCCGCCCGGCGAGCCCCTACGCCCCGGACCAGATCCAGCCCGCGAGCCTCGACCTGCGCCTCGGCAGACGGGCGTGGCGGGTGCGCACCAGCTTCCTGCCGGGGGCGGGCCGCAGCGTGATGGACTGCGCCTCCCGCTACGCGCTGCACGAGATCGACCTGACGCCGGGCGCCGTGCTGGAGACGGGCTGCGTCTACATCGCCGAGCTACAGGAGGCGCTGGCGCTCCCGGCCGACCTCTCCGGCAGCGCCAACCCGAAAAGCTCGACCGGGCGCATCGACGTGTTCACCCGCGTCATCGCCGACAAGGCGGAAGCCTTCGATCAGGCGGGCGCCGGCTATCACGGGCCGCTCTATGCCGAGATCTCCCCGCGCACCTTCCCGGTGCTGGTGCGGACCGGCTCGCGGCTCTCGCAGATGCGCTTCCGCCGGGGCGAGGTGCGGCTGACCGATGCCGAGCTCGCCGCCCTCCACGCCCGCACGCCGCTGGTGAGCGCGGCCGCGCCCTCGTTCCTGGGCGGCATCTCCGTCTCGGTGGACCTCGCCGGCTTCGACGGGCTGATCGGCTACCGGGCCAAGCGCCATACCGGCCTCGTCGACGTGGACGCGCCGGGCCGCCACCGCACCGCCGATTTCTGGGAGCCGCTGGCGGCCGATGGATCGGGGACGCTGATCCTCGATCCCGGCCAGTTCTACATCCTCGCGTCGAAGGAGGCGGTGCAGGTGCCCCCCGACCACGCCGCCGAGATGGTGCCCTTCGATCCGCTGGTGGGCGAGTTCCGCGTCCATTACGCCGGCTTCTTCGATCCGGGCTTCGGCGCCGCCGCCGCCGGGGGGACGGGGGCGAGGGCGGTGCTGGAGGTGCGCTCGCGCGACGTGCCCTTCCTGCTGGAGGACGGCCAGATCGTCGGCCGCCTCGTCTACGAGCGGATGGCCGGCATCCCGGCGACCCTCTACGGAGCCGGCGCCGGCTCGAACTATCAGGCGCAGGGACTCAAGCTGTCGAAGCACTTTCGCGACGACTGACGCCGCGCGCCGAACTCACGGCTGCGCGGGCTCTCAGGGCTGCGCGGGCTTGGGCTGGGCGGTCCGGCGCTGCGCGGCGACCCTTTGCGGCTGGCGCGGCACGGGAGAGGCATCGGCCGCGACGGGATCGAGATCGATCTCGGAGGCGTCCTGCGTCAGGGTCGGCAGGCTGTCGATGCTGAGCGCCGAGCGCGTGCGGGCCTGCGCCGGAGCGGCGGCCGGCACGGGCGGCGGCTCGTAGGCCGCCTGGATCGGCGCGGGCTCGGCCGGCGCGCCTTGCGCGGCAAGCGGAGCCGAGGGCCGGGCCGGGATCGCGGTGCCGCGTGCGGGCATCGGGCGCGGAGCCTCCGCCTGGCGCTGTGCGGCTCCGGGGCCCACCAGCGCCAGCACCAAGGGCAGGCTCAACGCCGCCAGGACGGCGAGACCGACGAGCCCGCCGACCACCGCGCCCTTGGCCGCGCCCGAAGGCCCCACGCGCCGGACGGTCCGCAGCGGCCCCGGCGCGAAGCGGGGACCGACGAGGAACCGGCCGCGCGGGGCCGGAAGATCGGCGCCCTCGGGGGCATCTGCTTCGATGATCATGCTGTGGGACGGGATCCGCGTCGCGACATCCGAAGAAGCACCGCCTTTTACGGCGGAAATCGGGATGTCGGCACCTATTGCCGAAGACGAGACCCGCGACGCTTCGCTCACCGCCCGGCGGCAGCGGCGTCGAGGAACCAGCGGACCTCCCCGGCGCTCGTGACATGGCGCGACGGCAGGTCCTCCCCGGCGGCGAGCCGGCGCAGCGGATCCTGCTTGCCCGCCCCCGTGACGAGGAACAGCACGAGGCGCGAGGCGGCGAGCGCCGGGAAGGTGAGGGTCACGCGCGGCACGCGCGGCGCCATGCCGGGGACCGGGACGGCGGCGGTCCAGGCGTCGCGGACGGTAAGCGCCGCCGTGCCCGGAAACAGCGAGGCGGTGTGCCCGTCCTCGCCGAGCCCGAGCAGCACGAGATCGAAGAACGGCGCGGCGGGATCGGGCCGCTCGGCCCCGGAGGCCGCCGCCAGGGTCCGCGCATAGGCCGCCGCCGCCGCCTCGGCCCCGCCGGCCGGATCGATGCGGTGGAGGTTCTCGGGCGGGATCGGCGCGTCGGGGCCGAAAGCCTCGGCCGCCATGCGCACGTTGCTGGCGGGATCGTCCCAGGCCACCACCCGGTCGTCGCCGAAGAACCAGTGGATGCGCGGCCAGGGCAGGCGGGTGACGAATTCGGGGCCGGCGAGCAGCGCGTAGAGCAGCTTCGGCGTCGATCCGCCGGAGAGCGCGACCGTGATGCGCTCGCCCTTCGCCTGCGCGCAGACCGCGACGAGAGCCTCGGCCGCCGCGCGCGCGACACCGGCGGAATCCGAAAAGACCTCGGCCTTCGCGGGCAGGGAAATGCTCACGCCGTCACTCCGTCAGGGTCCGACCGCACTCGCCCCAGTCCAAAAAGCTACTTGGGCTCCTGGTGGCCGCCAAAACCTTTTCGCATGGCGGAGAGGAGCTTGTCGGAGAAGCTCGCATGCTCGCGCGAGCGGAAGCGCGCGTAGAGCGCCGCCGAGAGCACGTTGGCCGGCACGGATTCCTCGATGGCCGCGTTCAGCGTCCAGCGCCCCTCGCCGGAATCGGCGACGAAGCCGGAGAAGCCGTCGAGCTGCTCGTTCCCGGCGAGCGCCTGGGCGGTCAGGTCGAGGAGCCAGGACGAGACCACGCTGCCCCGCCGCCAGACCTCGGCGATGTCGCCGATGTTGAGATCGAAGCGCTGGCCCTCCGGCAGCTCCGGCGCGTTGGCGTGCTTGAGGATGTCGAAGCCCTCGGCATAGGCCTGCATCAGGCCGTACTCGATGCCGTTATGGACCATCTTGACGAAGTGGCCGGCCCCGCTCGGGCCCGCGTGGATGTAGCCCTGCTCGGCGCGCGGGTCGCGGCCCTCGCGGCCGGGGGTGCGCGGCACGGAGCCGAGGCCCGGCGCGAGGCTCGCCAGGATCGGGTCGATGCGCTCGATCGCCGGGGTGTCGCCGCCGACCATCATGCAATAGCCGCGCTCCAGGCCCCAGACGCCGCCGGAGGTGCCGACATCGACATAGTGCAGGCCCTTCTCCCGCAGGGTCGCCGCCCGCCGGATGTCGTCCTTGTAGAAGGAATTGCCACCGTCGATGACGATGTCGTCGGCGCTCATCAGGCCGGCGAGGGCCTCGACGGTCGTCTCGGTGATCTCGCCGGCCGGGAGCATCACCCAGGCGGCACGCGGCGCGTCGAGCTTGGCGACGAGCTCCTCGAGGCTCGACGCTCCCACCGCGCCCTCCGCCGCCAGCGCCGCGACGGCCTCCGGGTTCTGGTCGAACACCACCGCCGTGTGGCCGTTCCGCAGGAGGCGGCGGACGATGTTGCCGCCCATCCGTCCGAGGCCGATCATCCCGAGCTGCATCGTCGTCTCCGTTCGCGCCGCCCTCTGGGGAACAGGAATGGGGTCAGGCCGCCGCCGTGACGGCCGCCGCGATGCGCTTCAGGCCGGCGGCCACGTCTCCGCCCTTGATATGGACCCGCAGCGCCCGGCGCCCGCGCTCGGCCAGCACCGCGAAATCGCCCCGCGCCTGGGCCGCCACCACGGTGGAGAATCCGAGCTTGCGTCCGGGGATGGGCAGGTCGGCCGAGGCGTCCGCCGTGATCTGGAGGAAGACCCCGGTGTCGGGGCCGCCCTTGTAGGCCTGGCCCGTCGAGTGGAGGAAGCGCGGCCCGAACTCGAGGCAGGTCGCCACCTTGCGGGCATCGCGGAAGGCGAGCCGCGCCGCCTGGAGGATACCGTGATGGGCCTCGTTGCGCGGCACATAGGCGAGGAGCGCGGCGTAGTCGCCGTCCTTCACGCGGGCGAGATGGGCCTTGAGCGCCGCGTCGAGCCCCTCGGCGGCCTGGGGCAGCGCCTCGGCGTTCCTCGGGTCGGCGTAGAGGGCGATGGCGTCGTCCTCGAAGATCGGCGTCTCGGAGGGCAGGGCGCCGCTCGCCTCGGCCGCGTCGAAGAGCTTCTTCGTCTCGATCTTGCTCGCCTCGACGTCGGGCTGGTCGAACGGGTTGATCCCGAGGAGCGCCCCGGCCACGGCGGTGGCCATCTCGAAGCGGAAGAACTCCTGGGGCAGCTGCTCGACCTTGTCGAGGCCGATGCGCACCACCGGGTGCCCCTCCCGCTCCAGGCTGCGCACGGCCTCGTCCTGCTGGGCGTCGGCGAAGCCGTCGACGCGCAGATACACGAAGACGCGGTCGCGGCCGTAGACCGCCGGAACGCCCACGGGCTCGCCCTCGATGGGGATCAGGCCCTTGCCCTGCTTGCCCGTCGATTCCGCGATGAGCTGCTCGGCCCAGGTGCCGAAGGTGCCGATGGCCGGCGAGCAGACGATCGTGACCTTGTCGCGCCCGGCCTTCAGCGCCGCGACGCCAAGCGCCGCGCCGAGCTGAACGCCGGGATTCTGCGCGGGCGGCACGGCGGGGCCGCAGGAGCGCACCATGATGCGCGCGATGTCGAGGAACTCCCCGACCTCGATGCCGATGGCCGCCGCCGGCACCAGCCCGAAGGCCGAGAGCACGGAGTAGCGCCCGCCGATCTGCGGCACGCCGTAGAAGATCTTTCTGAATCCGTCGTCCTTGGCGGCCTTCTCCATGGCCGAGCCCGGATCCGTGACGGCGACGAAGTGCCGGCCGGCATCGGCGCCGACCACCTCCTTCATCCGGCCGAGGAAGTAGTCGCGGAAGACGTTGGGCTCCAGCGTCGAGCCGGACTTGCTCGCCACGATGAAGAGCGTCGTCTTCAGGTTCACCGCCGCCTCGACGGCGCGCACCTCGTCGGGGGAGGTGGAATCGAGGATGCGCAGCTTAGGGAAGCCGTCGCGGTGGCCGTAGGTCTCGGCCAGCACCTCCGGTCCGAGGCTCGAGCCGCCCATGCCGAGCACCACGGCATCGGTGAAGCCCGCAGCCTTCACATCCGCCGCGAAGGCATCGTACTCGGCCACCTTCCCGAGTTCGTCCTCGACGATGCGCAGCCAGCCGAGCCACTTGGCCTCGTCGGCGTTCGACCAGACGCTCGGGTCGTGCGCCCAGAGCCGGCGGATGGCGCCGGAGGCCCGCCAGGACTCGACGGCCTTCTCCAGCTCGGGCTTGAGCGCCTCGCCCACCGCGATCGTCTGCGGATCGAGCTTGGGTCCGAGCATGGCGATGCGCTTCCCCGCCACTGCGCCGAGCAGCTTGTCCTGCGCGTCCACGAAGAGCTGCACGCCCTCGTCGACGAGTTGCTTGGCGACCGCGTCGATCTCGATGCCGGCGGCCTTGAGGTTTTCCATCACCGCTTCGGCGGCGGGCAGGTCCGCCTCGATGGTGGCGCGGACCTCGCCGTGGTCGCGGAAGGCGTCCATGGTGGCCGGCGGCATGGTGTTGACGGTGTTGGGGCCGATCAGCTCGGCCACGTAGAGCGTGTCGGGATAGGCCTTGTTCTTGGTGCCCGTGGAGGCCCAGAGCAGGCGCTGCGCCTTGGCGCCCTTGGCGGCGAGTGCCTGCCAGGCGGGCTCCGATAAGATGCGCTTGTAGCGCTGATAGGCGAGCTTCGCGTTGGCGATGGCGACCTTGCCCTTGAGGGGCTCCAGGCCGTCCCTGTCGCCGCCGGAGGCGGCCTTCTCGTCGATCAGCTTGTCCACGAGGCTATCGATGCGGCTGATGAAGAAGCTCGCCACGCTCGCGATGCGCGAGACGTCACCGCCGTTGCGGGCGCGCTCCTCGAGCCCGGCGACGAAGGCGCGGGCGACCTCCTCGTAGGTGTCCTGCGAGAAGAGCAGCGTGACGTTGATGGACAGGCCCTCCGCCGTGAGCTGGCGGATCGCCGGGATGCCCTCGGGGGTCGCCGGCACCTTGACCATCAGGTTGTCGCGCGCGACCCATTTGTGCAGCCGGCGCGCCTCGTCGAGGGTCGCTTGCGTGTCGAGGGCCAGATAGGGCGAGACCTCGAGGCTCACATAGCCGTCGGCGCCGTCGCTCGCCTCGTAGACCGGGCGCAGCACGTCCGCCGCGTGGCGGATGTCCTCGACGGCGAGCCCCTCATAGAGATCGATGACGCGGGCGTCGCCGCCCTCCTTGAGGGCCTTGGCGAGCGCGCCGTCATACTCGTCGGAGGCGCCGATGGCCTTCTCGAAGATGGCGGGGTTGGAGGTGACGCCGCGCAGGCCGTCCCTCTCGACGAGCGTCTTCAGCTCGCCCTTCTCGATGAAGCCGCGCGCGACGAAGTCGAGCCAGACCGCCTGATCCTGCTCGTCGTGGAGGGCCTTGAGCGCGTTCATGCCGATCGATCCCCGAGCCTTTGTGCCGGCGCACGCCCTGGCGGCGCCGTCGTAGTCCGCCACTCATCTAGGAGCCGCCCGCGCTCCTCCCATGGGCAACGCGCATGGCGGCCGCGCGATTTTCGCGGGCCGCCATGCCCGTCTCAGCCCCCGTGCCTGGCGATCTGGTCGCGGGCGGCCTGGAGCACCTTCTCCGGCGTGAAGCCGAACTTGGTCTGGAGGTCCTTGATCGGGGCCGAGGCGCCGAAGGTGTGCATGCCGATGACCGCGCCCTCGCTGCCGGCGTAGCGGTCCCAGCCGATGGTGGAGCCCTGCTCGACGGCGACCCGCGACAGCACCGCCTTCGGCAGGACGCTCTCGCGATAGGCCGCATCCTGGCGCTCGAACAGGTCCCAGGAAGGCATCGAGACGACGCGGGCGCGCCTGCCTTCCGCCTTCAGCGCCTCGTAGGCGCCGACGCAGAGCGGCACCTCGCTGCCCGAGCCGATGAGGATCACCTCCGGCGTGCCCTCGCAATCGGCGAGCACATAGGCGCCCTTGGCGGTGCCGGAGGCCGGAGCGTACTTGGCGCGGTCGAGGGTCGGCAGGGGCTGGCGCGAGAGCGCGAGCACCGCCGGCTGGTTCGTCAGCGAGAAGATCACCCTGTAGGCTTCCGCCACCTCGTTGGCGTCGGCCGGGCGCAGCGTCACCAGTCCGGGGATGCAGCGCAGCGAGAGCAGCTGCTCCACCGGCTGGTGGGTGGGGCCGTCCTCGCCCACGCCGATCGAGTCGTGCGTGAAGACGTGGAAGACCGGCAGCTCCATCAGCGCGGCGAGGCGGATCGGCGGGCGCATGTAGTCGGCGAAGACCAGGAAGGTCGCGCCGTAGGCCCGCAGGCCCACGAGGCCGAGGCCGTTCACGATCGAGCCCATGGCATGCTCGCGCACGCCGAAATGGATGTTGCGGCCGCCCGGCTCGAACGGGCCCAGGGCGCCGGCGCCCTCGAATTCGAGCTTGGTCTTGTTCGACGGCGCCAGATCGGCCGAGCCGCCGAGCAGGAAGGGGACGTGCGGCGCGACGGCGTTGAGCACCTTGCCGGAGGATTCGCGCGTGGCGAGCCCCTTGGCGTCGGCGGGGAAGACCGGGATGTCCTTGTCCCAGCCGGCGGGCAGGCGGCCTTCGAGGAAGGCGGCGATGTCCTCGGCATGCTCGGGATCGCCGGCCTTGGCCTCCGCGAGGAAGCCCTGCCACTGCGCGAAAAGCTCCGCGCCACGCTTGCCGATGCCGTCGCGGAAGGTGCCGGGCACCGAGTCCGGCACCAGGAACTGCGCGTCCTCGGGCCAGCCATAGGCGCGCTTGGCGCCCTTGACCTCGTCGGGGCCGAGGGCGTCCGAATGGGCCTTGGAGGTGTTCTGCTTGGTCGGCGCGCCGAAGCCGATGATCGAGTTGACGATGACCAGCGTCGGCCGGTCGCTCGACTGGAGGAAGGTCTCCAGCGCCGCCGAGATCGCGTGGACGTCGTTGGCGTCGGCCACCCGCAGCACCTGCCAGCCATAGGCCAGGAAGCGCGCGGCGACCTCCTCTCCGAAGGCGAGTTCGGTATGGCCCTCGATGGTGATGGTGTTGTTGTCGTAGATCCAGCACAGGTTCGACAGGCGCAGATGGCCGGCGAGCGAGGCGGCCTCCGAGGCGACGCCCTCCATCAGGTCGCCGTCCGAGCAGATCGCGTAGACGTTGAAGTCGAACAGCGGCAGCTCGGGCTTGTTCAGGTGCTCGCCGAGGAAGCGGCCGCCCATCGCCATGCCGACGGAGTTGGCCACACCCTGGCCGAGGGGGCCGGTGGTGGTCTCGACGCCGGTGGTCATGTGGCTTTCGGGGTGCCCCGGCGTGCGGCTGTCGAGCTGCCGGAACTGCTTGATGTCCTCCAGCGAGACGGCCGGCGCGTTGCCGCCGTCCTTCTCGGCGACGCCCGCGAGGTGCAGGAGGCCGTAGAGCAGCATCGAGGCGTGGCCGGCGGAGAGCACGAAGCGGTCGCGGTTCGGCCAGTGGGGGTTGGCCGGATCGTAGCGCAGGTAGCGGTTCCACAGAGTATAGGCCACGGGCGCCAGCGCCATCGGCGCGCCGGCATGGCCGGAATTCGCCTTCTGCACCGCGTCGATGGCGAGCGTGCGCAACGTATCGATGGCGAGCTTGTCGGCGTCGCTCAGCCCCGCCTTCGCCTTGGTCTCTGCTCCGCTCATGACGACTCTCTCGTGCTTGGCGACGCGCCGGTCCGCGCGTCAGATCAGGGCCGGCGCCTCGGCGGCCGTCGGCAGCGTCGGCGTCGTGCCCGAACCGCCGCCCTCTCCCGCGCCGCGCTCCCGCGCGGGCCCGCCGGCCCGGCCGAAGTTGAGGACGGTGTTGATGAGGGCGACGTGGCTGAAGGCCTGGGGGAAGTTCCCGACGAGGCGCCTTTTAGCGGGATCGTACTCCTCCGCAACCAGCCCGACATCGTTGCAGACCCCGATCAGGCGCTCGATCAGAGCGCGCGCTTCGTCGCAGCGCCCGAGTCCGATGAGGTTGTCGGCATACCAGAAGCTGCATGGCAGGAAGGCGCCCTCGCCGGCGGGAAGCCCGTCCGTGGTCTGCCCCTCGGTGTCGTAGCGCAGCACGAATCCGTCGCGCATCAGCCGCTTCCCGATGGCCTCGACGGTGCCGACCACGCGCGGATCGTCCTGGGGCAGGAAGCCCACATGCGCGATCAGGAGCAGGCTCGCGTCGAGGGCCGTCGATCCGTAGGACTGCACGAAGCTGTTCAGATCCCTGTCGAATCCCTTCTCGCAGACCTCCGCGTGGATCCGCGCGCGGATCTCGCGCCAGCGCTCCAGGGGCACGTCGCGCGAGGGATCGGGACTCTCCTCGCGGGAGCGGATGGCGCGGTCGAAGGCGACCCAGGCCATGACCTTCGAATGGGTGAAGTGCCGGCGGCCGCCGCGCACCTCCCAGATGCCCTCGTCGGGCTCGCTCCAGACCGTCTCGAGATGGGTCATCAGGGCGAGGCCGACATTCTGGCCGTCCCGGTCGGTGCCCATGCCGCGCCGGCGCGCCTGGTAGAGCACGTCGAACAATTCGCCGTAGACGTCGAGCTGGAACTGCTCGGAGGCCGCGTTGCCGACCCGGACAGGGGCCGAATCCTCGTAGCCGGGGAGCCAGGCAAGCTCGATCTCGGGCAGCAGGCGCTCCCCGGCGATGCCGTAGAGGATGCGCGCCTGCTCCGGGCTGCCGGCCACCGCCCGTTGCAGCCAGTCGCGCCAGGCCCGTGCCTCGTCGAGATAGCCGGCATCCATCAGCGCGAAGAGCGTGAAAGCCGAATCGCGCAGCCAGCAGAATCGGTAGTCCCAGTTGCGCACACCGCCGAGCTGCTCGGGCAGGGAGGTCGTCGGCGCCGCGACGATGCCGCCGGTGGGGCGGTAGATCAGCGCCTTCAGGGTCAGGAGCGAGCGCCGCAGCGCCGCGTCCCAGGGCGTTCCGCCGGCGCAGATCGCGGACCAGTCGCGCCAGAACCGGTCGGTGGCGGCGAGCACCTTGCGCGGCTCGATCGGCGGCGGATCCTCCTCGTGGGAGGCGCCGTAGCTGAGCGTGAAGGCGACCGACTCGCCGGCATGGACGGTGAAGTCCGACACCGTGGTCCGTCCGGCCCCCTCGATCTGGGCCTTGGTGCGCAGCACCAGCTTGTGCGGACCGGAGATGGCGCGCAGGTCCCCGAGCTCGTTGCGCGACACCCAGGGGACGGCCGAGCCGTAGTCGAAGCGCATGCACAGGTCCATGCGCATGGCCACGCGCCCCTCCACCCCCTCGACGATGCGCACCAGATGCGACCCGTCGTCGGCGGGCATGTAGTCGATCACCAGCACCTCGCCCTCGCGGGTCCGGTGGCGCGTCTCCAGGATGAGGGTGTCGTCACGGTAGCGCCGGCTGCTCTCCACCCGCGCGGAGGCGGGGGCGATGCGCCAGTAGCCGTGCTCCTCGGTGCCGAGCAGGGCGGCGAAGCAGGCGGCGGCGTCGAAGCGCGGCCAGCACAGCCAGTCGACGCTGCCGTCGCGGCCGATCAGGGCGGCGGTGCGCCCGTCGCCGACGAGGGCGTAGTCCTCGATCAGTCCCGCCATGATCCGAGCGCCGTCCCGATTCCCGCGCGGCAGGCTTCGCCGCGAGCGGGGAGTTAGGCGACCGGCGGCGCCGGTCCAGGGCGGTCCGGCGCCTGCGGCCTTCAGCGCAGCCGGTCGGCGAGCAGCATGGCCGAGGCGCCGAGGGCGGCGGCGCGGCGGCCCATCATCCCGGTCGCCTCGCCGACCGCCCGCGCCACGGGAGCGAAGGGGAGGGCAAGCCGGGGAAAGAAGGGCTCGTCCGCCTCGCCGACCTCCACCGGGGCGGTCTCGACGCGCTCCGGATCCGCCGGATGCGCGGCGGCGAAGGGGTTGGCGCGGCGCGGGATCGCCTCGCCGCAGCGCGGGCCGGGGCAGGGGCGGCGCGGCGGCAGCACCGCGAAGCGCGCGCCGGGCCGGGCCGCCATTCTCGGCTCGGCAGCCTCGAAGGTGAGGGGATGGAGCTGCGCGAAGGCGAGGGCGGCGGTGGGCCGCGTCCCGGCGGCCTCCGCCACCACGCGTCCGTCCGCAAAGCTCGTCGGCGCGATCAGGATCTGCGCCGTCTCGGCCGGCACCGGCGCCGTCGTGACGGTCTCCCGGCAGAGGAGGGAGGCGGCGGCGACGATCACCGCCGTCGCGATGGTGGGCAGGAAGGGGAGGTGCATCCCGTGCGGGCGGCCCGAGGCCGGCCCGTCCGTCAGCGGCGATGAAAGCGGGTCTCGCAGTCTCATCCGGCTTACCCAGGGCCTCCCATCACGATGCGGCCGCAGAATGCCCGCCGGTTTGCGGCGGAAGCGGGGCCGTTTGCTCTCCGCTTCGTAACATTGTCGCGCGAGGCCGGGCATGCCCCTTGCCTGTACCGCCCCCGCCGCGCGATGACGCCCGCCGCGGCCGGACCACCGGAAGGCCGCCCAACGCCGGGGCCCATGACAGAGACAAGCCTCACCGTCGCCGTGATCGATCCGAGCCGGGCCCGCGCCGCGATCCTGGAGGAGGGCCTGCGCGCCGCCGGCGTCGGCCGCGTCGTGGTGATCCCCGACACCGCCGACCTGATGGAGCGGGTCGAGGCGCTGAAGCCCGACGTGGTGGTGATCCATCTGGAGAGCCCGAGCCGCGACATCCTCGAGCAGATGTCGAGCCTGACCCGCCAGACCGAGCGGCCGGTGGCCATGTTCGTCGACCGCTCCGACGCGGCGATGATGCAGGCGGCGGTCGACGCCGGCATCTCGGCCTATGTGGTGGACGGCCTGCGCCAGGAGCGGATCAAGCCGATCCTCGACATCGCGATCCTGCGCTTCAACGCCTTCTCCCGGCTCCAGCGCGAGCTCAGCGAGGCGCGGGGCGAGCTCGCCGACCGCAAGCTCATCGAGCGCGCCAAGGGCATCCTCATGAGCATGAAGGGGCTCTCGGAGGACGAGGCCTACAAGCAGATGCGCCGCAAGGCGATGAACGAGAAGCGCAAGATCGCCGACATCGCGCGGGCCATCGTCACCACCGCGGACCTGCTCGGATGAGGGCCGCGTCATGAGACTGCATCTCGGCTACGTCCCGCTCTGCGACGCCGCGCCCCTGATCGCCGCCGCCGAGATGGGCTTCGCCCGCGCGGAGGGGCTGGAGCTGGAGCTCTCCGCCGAGCCTTCCTGGGCGACCCTGCGCGACCGGCTGGCGCTCGGCTATCTCGACGCCGCCCACATGCTCGCCCCCCTCGCCCTGGCGAGCGCGCTCGGCCTGAGCGGTCCGCCCTCGGACATCACCGTGCCGCTCTCGCTCAGCCTCAACGGCAACGCCGTCACCCTCTCCACCGCGCTGTGGGAGGCCATGGCGCTCGGCGAGGAGGAGGCGGAGGATCTCGACGCGGTGGCGCGCGCCTTCGGGCGGATCGCCGGGGAGCGCCGCGCGGCCGGGCGCCCGCTCACCCTGGGCACGGTGCACCCGTTCTCCTGCCACACCTACCAGCTCCGTCTGTTCGGCGCGCGTGGCGGCATCGCGCTGTCCGCCGTGCGGCTGGTGGCGATGCCGCCGCAATACAGCGTCGAGGCCCTCTCGCGCGGCATCGTCGACGGGTTCTGCGCGGGGGCGCCCTGGAACAGCGTGGCGGCGGCCGACGGCATCGGCCGGATCGCGGCCCTCGGCTGCGAGATCGCGCCGGACTGCCCGGAGAAGGTGCTGGCGGTGCCCGAGCGCCTGGGCGAGGCGCGGCTCGCGCTGGTGCGGGCGGTCGGCCGGGCCGGTCTCTGGTGCGCCGATCCCGAGAACCGCACGGAGCTGTCGCACCGCCTCGCCCGCCGGAGCTATCTCGGGACGGATGCGGGCCTCGTCGCCCGCTGCCTCGACGGCGACCTCGTCCTCGACGGCGCCGGACGCCGGCGGACGGCGCCGGACTACCTGCGCTTCGACGCGGCCGCCCAGGCGCCGGACCTCGCCCATGTCCGCCGGCTCCTCGGCGAGATGGAGGCGGCGGAGCAGCTTCCCCCCGGCCGCGACCTGCGCGCCGAGGCCGAGGCCGTCTACCGCCCCTCGCTCTTCGAGAGTGCCGGGATCGTGCCCTGACGGGCGGCACGGAAAGATCGCTCCGAAGACGCGGAACGGCCCCCGCGCTCGGCCGTTGTCCAGCCGCCATGCCCGGATGCCGCAGCTCGATCAGCTCGTCGCTCCCCCGCCCGCAGCGGGACCGGGTGATCGTGTCGCGCTACGTGAGGCTGCGGGCCGCGCCTCCGCGCGCCGCGAACGACAACCGGCATCCGGCCCGGTCGCGCCTCTGGCCCTGGGTCCTGGCCTTCGGCGCGGCACCGACGCTCGGCATGGCCGTCATCCTCGCCCTGGCGGTGTGACGGTCCGCCAGGCACTGGCCTTTCACCGCCCGTAGCGGAACCTCAGTTCAGGTTCCCGGAGATCGCGGTGAACTTCGAGTTCAGCTTGGTGCCGATGCCCTTGATCGCCGCGATGACCACCACCGCGATGAGGGCCGCGATCATTCCGTATTCGATCGCCGTGGCGCCGGACCTGTCTTTCAGAAACCGCTGCGTGAGAGCACGCATTGTCAGAGACTCCCTACAACCCCCCCGCGAAGGCGCGGACTCCTCCTGCCCTATACCGAGGGTATGAATAATCTCTGCCGCAATAGCCGCGTTTCGGCGTGGACCTGCCGAATCCGGGATGCAGGACATCCGGCAAGACTGCCGATTTAGCATCCAACCGCCCGATCGTTAGGCAGCGCCCGCCGGCGAGCGGATGCCGGACGGCCCGCACCGGAGACAGCCGCAGACCGCAGGGCGATACCCGCCGCAGGCTGGCACGGCTCCTGCTTACCTCTCTTCCGTCCGTCAATGGCGACGGGCAGCACCGTCAGCGAGGCCGCTGATCCGGTCGCCTCGCGGAGTGGAGCACTCGGCGCGGGCGCCCCGGCAGCGGCTTTTTCGCGGGCGGCCCGCCGCCAGAGATTTCGACCGAGGACGAGACGCGGCTGCGATGGCATCCACAGGCACCGGCAAAGGCACCGGACAATCCGGGGCGCGCGAGCGCCTCGTGGTCGTCGGCAACGGCATGGCCTCGCTGCGCTTCCTGGAGCGCCTGACCGAGGACGTCCCCGGCCGATACGACGTGGTCGTCGTCGGGGCGGAGCCCGTGGCCGCCTATAACCGCGTCCTGCTCTCCTCGCTGCTCGGCGGCGAGGTCGACGAGGCGGCCTGCGGCTTTCGCGGGCTCGACTGGTACGAGAGCCACGGCATCCGCCTCATCACCGGCGCCCCCGTCACGGCGATCGACCGCGAGAACGGGCTGGCCGTGGTCGGCGAGACCCATGTGCTGCCCTTCGACAAGCTGGTGCTCGCCGTGGGCTCGGTGCCGATCCGGCTGCCGAAGCCCGGCATGGAGCTGCCCGGCGTCGTCACCTTCCGCGATTTCGCCGACGTCGCCGCCATCCGCGAGGCGGCGGTGGAGCACGCGAAAGCCATCGTCATCGGCGGCGGCCTTCTCGGGCTGGAGGCGGCGGTCGGCCTCGCCCGGCTCGGCGTCGACACCACCCTGCTCCACGTCATGGACCGCCTGATGGAGCGCCAGCTCGACCATCCGGCGGCGGCGCTGGTGCGCAGGGCCATGGAGGCGCGCGGCGTCAAGGTGCTGCTCAAGGCCGATACCGCCCGCATCGAGGGCGAGGGCAAGGTCGAGCGCCTGATCCTCTCCGACGGCACGGTGCTGCCGGCCGATCTCGTGGTGCTGTCGGTGGGCGTGCGCCCCTCCGTCGCGCTGGCACAGGGGGCTGGGCTCGAGATCGGGCGTGGCATCAAGGTCGACGACCGCATGGCCACCTCCGATCCGCGCATCTTCGCGCTCGGCGAATGCGCCGAGCATCGCGGCCTAGTCTACGGCCTCGTCGAGCCGGCCTACGAGCAGGCCGACGTGCTGGCCAGGACCCTCGCCGGCAAGGACGCCGCCTATCCCGGCACCGCGCTCTCCACCAGCCTCAAGGTCTCCGGCCTGCCGGTGTTCTCGGCGGGGATCGTGGACACCCCGGAGACCGCCGAGGCCGTCGTGCTGAGCGATACCGGCGCCGGGCTCTACCGCAAGCTCCTGATCGAGGACGGCCGGCTGATCGGAGCGGTCTTCGTCGGCGACATCGCCGAGCAGGCCGCGTGCAAGGCGCTGATCCGCTCTGGCGAGCCGGTGGGCGAGATGCGCGACGACCTGATGTTCGGGCGCCCGGCGCAAGCGCCGAAAGCCCCCCACACCCTCGCAGCGTGAAGAGGCGCGTCATGTCAGAAGACTTCAACGCCGAGCAGAAGCGCTACCTCGAGGGCTTCGCCTCGGGCATCGCCGCCGCCCGCCTCACCGGGGGCCTCGCCCTCGGGCAGGGGGCGGGCGCCCCTCCGGCCGAGCCGACCGGACCGGACGCGATCCACATCAAGGCGCAGGACCGCACCGTCAAGGCCGGCGGCAAGCTCTGCGACCAGGAGAAGTGGAAGCGCGCGGAAAACCCGTTCGAGGGGCACAACCGGCTGATCGCCGAGGCCGCCGCCGGCAAGGCGCCCAAGCCCGAGGACAATTTCCGCTGGCGCTACCACGGGCTGTTCTGGCTCTCGCCGGCCAGCAACACCTTCATGTGCCGCCTGCGCATTCCCAACGGCATCCTGCACCACTGGCAGTTCTCCGGCATCGCCGACCTCGCCGACGCCCATGGCGGCGGCTACAGTCACGTCACCACCCGCGCCAATCTCCAGATCCGCGACATCACCCCCGAGCACGGCCAGCCGCTCCTCGACGGGCTGATCGACCTCGGCCTCTCGGCGCGCGGCTCGGGGGCGGACAACATCCGCAACGTCACCGGCTCGCCGGTCGCCGGCATCGATGCGCAGGAGCTCCTCGACACGCGCCCGCTCGCGAAGTCGTGGAACAGCTGGATCATGAACGACCGCTCGCTCTACGGGCTGCCGCGCAAGTTCAACGTCGCCTTCGACGGCGGCGGCATCATCCCGGTGCTGGAGGAGACCAACGACATCGGCTTCCAGGCGGTGACGGTGCTCGACGGCGCCGCCGTCGCGCCGGGCGTCTGGATGCGCCTCGTGCTCGGCGGTATCTCCGGCCACAGGGATCTCGCCCGCGACACCGGCGTGGTGCTCAAGCCCGAGGAGTGCAACGCGGTCGCCGACGCGATCCTGCGCGTCTTCATCGAGCATGGCGACCGCACCAACCGCAACAAGGCGCGGATGAAATACGTCCTCGACGCCTGGGGCTTCGACAAGTACCTCGCCGCCGTCGAGGAGAAGCTCGGACGCAAGCTCGAGCGCGTCGACCCGGCCCATGTCGCGCCCCGCGCCGAGACCGCCCGCTTCGCCCATGTCGGCGTCCACAAGCAGGTTCAGGAAGGGCTCAACTGGATCGGCGTGATCCTGCCGGTGGGCAAGATGACCACCGACCAGATGCGCGCGCTCGCCGACATCGCCAAGGAGTGCGGCGACGGCCAGATCCGCATGACCGTCTGGCAGAACTTTCTGTTTTCGGGCGTTCCCGACGCGAAGGTGGCCGAAGTCGAGGCCCGCGTCGCCGCGCTGGGGCTCACGACGAAGGCGTCGAGCATCCGCGCCGGGCTCGTGGCCTGCACGGGCAACCGCGGCTGCAAGTTCGCAGCCTCCGACACCAAGGGCCACGCGCTGATCATCGCCGACTACATCGAGGCGACGGTGAAGGAGCTCGACGTGCCGGTGAACCTGCACCTCACCGGCTGCCACCATTCCTGCGCCCAACACTATATCGGCGATATCGGGCTCATCGGCGCCAAGGTCGTCGTCTCGGAGGAGGGCGACACCGTCGAGGGCTACGACATCGTGGTCGGCGGCGGCTTCGCGCAGGACGCGAAGATCGGCACCGAGATCTGGAAGGCGGTCAAGGCCGAGGATTGCCCCGGCCGCGTCGAGGCGCTTCTCCGTTCCTACCTGTCCAAGCGGAACGGCCCGGAGGAGAGCTTCCAGGCCTTCACCCTGCGCACCGGCCCGGAGGCCCTGCGCGACCTCGCAGAAGATCAGCCCGTCCTGAAGGCAGCCGCATGAGCGAGCACGTCAGCCCCCCCCTCGTCCTGATCCCCGAGACCGCCCCGTTCTCGGCCGACCAGCGCTCCTGGCTCTCCGGCTATTTCGCCGCGCTGCTCGGCCCCGCCGTCGAGGGCGCCACCGCGCTCGCGCCCGGCGAGTCCCCCGGCGGCGCCAAAAAACTCGCGGACAACGACGACGCGCCCTGGCACGATCCGGCCCTCCCCATCGCCGACCGCATGGAGATGGCGAAGGAGAGGCCCGAGGCGCAGAAGCTGATGGCCGCCATGGCCCAGCAGGATTGCGGCCAGTGCGGCTACAACTGCGCCGACTATGCCAACGCCATCTTCCTCAAGAGCGAGGAGCGCCTGAACCTCTGCCAGCCCGGCGGCAAGGACACCATGCGCATGCTCAAGAAGCTGGAGGAGGAGTTCGGCGCCGCCGGCGGCTCCGCCCCGGCGAAGGCCAACACGGGCGACGCGCCCAAGAAGGAGGCCGCGCTCGGCCCCCTCGGCTTCTGCCGCGAGAACCCGGTGGAGGCGACCTTCCTGTCCCGCACGCGCCTCAACGCGCCGGGGGGCGAGAAGGAGACCTGGCATATCGAGATCGACCTCACCGGAACGCCGGTGGAGTACGTGGTCGGCGATAGCCTCGGGCTGTTTCCCGCCAACGCCCCGGCGCTGGCCGACGCCGTGATCGCCGAGCTCGGCGCGCGGCCCGAGCGCATGATCGGCGGCCGGACCCTGCGCGACGCCCTGCTCAAGGACTACGCGCTCGGCGCCGCGCCGGACGGGCTCTACCAGCTCCTCTCGCTGCTCACCTCGGGGGAGGCGAGGAAGAAGGCGCAGGCGCTCTCGGCCGGCGAGGACCCGGACGGCGACGCCGCCTATCTCGACGTGCTCGGCGCGCTCCACAAGTTCCCCGGCGCCCGGCCCGACGCCGAGGTCTTCCTCGAGGCCCTCGACGAGTTGCAGCCCCGGCTCTACTCGATCTCGTCCTCGCCCAAGGCCGATCCGGGCCGGGTTTCGCTCACCGTCGACGCGGTGCGCTACAACCACCGCTCGCGCCTGCGCCTCGGCGTCGCCTCGACCCATCTCGGCGAGCGCCTGCCGGAGAAGACCACCGTCAAGGTCTATCTCCAGAAGGCGCACGGCTTCGCCCTGCCGCACGACCTCTCGAAGGACGTCATCATGTGCGGGCCGGGCACCGGCATCGCGCCGTTCCGCGCCTTTTTGCGCGAGCGCGCCGCCACCCAAGCGCCGGGCCGCAACTGGCTCTTCTACGGCCACCAGCGGCAGGCGTCGGACTTCTTCTACAAGGACGAGCTGGAGAAGCTGCGCGACGACAAGGTGCTGTCGCGCCTCTCGCTCGCCTGGTCGCGGGACGGGGCGGAGAAGACCTACGTCCAGGACCGCATGCGCGAGAACGGCGCCGACCTGTGGAAGTGGCTCGAAGGCGGTGCCCATTTCTACGTCTGCGGCGATGCCAAGCGCATGGCCAAGGACGTTGAGCGCGCCATCATCGACGTGGCGGCGGAGCACGGCGGCAAGAGCGCCGAGGAGGCGGTGGCCTATCTCGCCGCCCTCAAGAAGGCCGGCCGCTACCAGGCCGACGTGTACTGACGTCATCGTCCCTCCCCCCTTTGCGGGGGAGGGACGATGCGCATACCGGCCCGAGTCTTGCTGCCCGACACCACGAGACATCCGCCAAGGACCCCGCCATGACCGTGTCCGCTCCGGAAACCGGCTCCGTGGTGCGCACCACCTGCCCCTATTGCGGCGTGGGCTGCGGCGTGCTGGCGACCCCCGACGGCAAGGGCGGCGTGGGGATCGCCGGCGACACCGAGCATCCGGCCAATCTCGGCAAGCTCTGCTCCAAGGGCTCGGCGCTCGGCGAGACCGTGAATCTCGACGACCGCCTGCTCCATCCGGTGAAGGACGGGGCACGCGTCTCCTGGGAGGCGGCGCTCGGCGCGGTCGCCGGGGGCCTGCGCCGCACCGCCGAGCGCCACGGGCCGGGAGCGATCGCGTTCTACCTCTCGGGCCAGTTGCTGACGGAGGACTACTACGTCGCCAACAAGCTCGCGAAGGGCTTCATCGGCACGCCGCATGTCGACACCAACTCGCGGCTCTGCATGTCGAGCGCGGTGGCCGCGCATCGGCGCGCCTTCGGCTCGGACACCGTGCCGGGCTGCTACGAGGATCTCGACGAGGCCGACCTCATCGTGCTCGTCGGCTCCAACGCCTCCTGGTGCCACCCGGTCCTGTTCCGCCGCATGGCCGAGGCGCGGGCGCGGCGCGGCACCAAGATCGTCACGGTGGATCCGCGCTTCACCCAGACGGGCGAGGAATCGGACCTGTTCCTGCCACTGGCGCCGGGCAGCGACAGCGCGCTGTTCTCGGGCCTGCTCGTCCACCTCGCCGATACCGGAGCGGCCGACCGCGCCTTCGTGGACGAGCACACCGCCGGCCTCGACGCCGCCCTGGAGCGCGCCCGCGCCATCGCCCCAAGCATCGCCGCCACCGCCGCCGCCACGGGCCTGCCGGAGGCGGAGGTGGCGCGATTCTTCGAGCTGTTCGCGAAGACGAAGCGCGTCGTCACCGCCTTCTCGCAGGGGGCGAACCAGTCGGCCCAGGGCACCGACAAGGGCAACGCCATCATCAACTGCCACCTGCTCACGGGGCGGATCGGGCAGCCCGGCGCCGGGCCGTTCTCGCTCACCGGCCAGCCCAACGCCATGGGCGGGCGCGAGGTCGGCGGGCTCGCCAACATGCTCGCCGCCCACATGCATTTCGCGCCCGAGGAGGTCGACCGGGTGCGCCGCTTCTGGAGCGCGCCCAACATCGTCACAGGGGAGGGGCTGAAGGCGGTCGCCATGTTCGACGCCATCGCCAAGGGCAAGATCAAGGCGCTCTGGGTGATGGGCACCAACCCCCTCGTCTCCATGCCCCGCGCCGACATGATCCGCGAGGCGCTGGCCAAGCTCGACCTCTACGTGGTCTCCGAGGTGGTGGCGGATTCCGACACCGTGAAGGGCCTGGGCAAGACCACGGTGCTGCTGCCGGCGCTGGCCTGGGGCGAGAAGAACGGCACCGTCACGAATTCCGAGCGGCGCATCTCGCGCCAGCGCTCCTTCCTGAAAGCCCCCGGCGAGGCCCGGCCGGACTGGGCCATCGTCTGCGACGTCGCCCGCCGGCTCGGGCACGGCAAGGCCTTCGGCTACCTCTCGGCGGCGGCGATCTTCCGCGAGCACGCGGCGCTCTCGGCCTTCGAGAACAACGGCACCCGCGACTTCGACATCGGGGCGCTGGGCGACATCGCCGAGGCCGCCTACGACACCGCCGCGCCGGTGCAGTGGCCGTTGCCGAAGCGCGCGGTGTCGGCCGGAAAGGGCCGGGCGCGGTTCTTCGCGGACGGCCGCTTCTACACCTTCGACCAGCGCGCCCGCTTCGTGGCGGTGCAGGCCCCGGCGCTCGCGGAGAGCGTCACGGAGGAGCGCCCCTTCGTGCTCAACACCGGCCGCGTGCGCGACCACTGGCACACTATGACCCGGACCGGGCGCAGCCAGCGGCTCTCGGCCCACCGCTCGGTGCCTTTCCTCGAAATCCACCCCGACGACGCGGCGGCGCGCGGGCTCGTCGACGGCGGCATCGCCCGCGTCTCCTCCGTGCATGGCAGCGCCGATCTCGAGGTGATCGTCACGCAGGCGATCCGGCCGGGCAGCCTGTTCATGCCCATGCACTGGAGCGACGCCACAGCATCGCGGGCGCGCGTCGGCGCCGTGGTGCGCGGCGTGCCCGATCCCGTCTCCGGCCAGCCGGAACTCAAGGCGACCCCGGCCTCAGTGGAGCCCCTGGCCTTCCGCGCGCGGGGATACCTGCTGAGCCGCGATGCCCGCACGCCGCCGGAGGGCTGGTGGTGGGCGCGCGCTGCCGTCACCGGGGGCTCGGCCCTGCAATTCGCCACCAACGACGGCTCGCGCGAGGCGGCGCTGCTGATGCGCGGCCTGTTCCAGGGCCTGGAGCTCGCCGAATACGCCGACCATGCGCGCGGCCGCTACCGCTGCGCCGTCTATGACGAGGGCCGGCTCGTCGCCTGCCTCGCCTTCGCGCCGGCCGAGGCGAGGCCCGACTGGGAGGCGGCCAAGGCGCTCTTCGCCGAGACCGAGCCGGACGCCACGGTCCGCCGGGCGCTGCTCTCGGGCCGCGCCGCCACGGCCGCCGCGGGCCCCACCATCTGCGCCTGCCACGGCGTCGGGCTCGACGTCATCACCGGCGTGATCGAGGCGGGGGCGGACACCGTCGAGGCGGTGGGCGCGGCCTGCAAGGCGGGCACGAATTGCGGCTCCTGCGTACCCGAGATCCGCAAGCTGCTGCCGGAAGCGCTTGCACGCAGCGCAGCATAGGCCCACTCTGGAAGGCTATGGTCGCGTGACGAAGCCGACGCTCATGAATCTCCCCCGCCAACCCCGCGAGACCCGAGGCCACGGCCTGGAGCCGCTCGCCGTCCTGCCCGTCTTCCTCGATCTCAAGGGCAAGCGGGTCGTTTTGGCCGGCAACAATGCCGGCGCGCCCTGGAAGGTGAAGCTGCTCGCGGCCGCCGGCGCCCATGTGGACGTCTACGCCGCCGAGGCGGGCGAGGAGCTGCGCGCCGTGCCGGGGGCCACCGTGGCCGGGCAGGCGGTGCTGCACGAGCGGGCCTGGACGGCGACCGATCTCGACGGGGCCGCCTTCGCCATCGGCGCCATGGAGGACGAGGACGACTGCGTCGCCTTCGTCGCGGCCGCGCGGGCGAGGGGCGTCATCGTCAACGCCGTCGACCGGCCGCATCTCTGCGACGTGAAGTTCGGGGCCATCGTCAACCGCTCGCCCCTCGTCGTCGGCATCTCGACGGAGGGGGCCGCGCCGGTCTTCGGGCAGACGGTGCGGGCGCGCATCGAGGCGATGCTGCCGCAGGGGTTCAAGGCCTGGGTCGGCGCCGCGCGCGACTGGCGCGAGACCGTCACGGCGCGCCTCCACGGGTTTGCCGAGCGGCGCGGCTTCTGGGAGCGGCTGACCGACCGCGCCTTCGCCGAACCCGACCGCGCCCCCACCGAGACCGACTTCGCCGAGCTGATGGCCGAGACGGAAGCCGCCCCGAAGGGCGGCGCCGTCACCCTGGTCGGGGCCGGGCCCGGCGACGTGGAGCTGTTGACGCTGAAGGCGCTGCGGGCGCTCCGCAACGCCGACGTCATTCTCTACGACGACCTCGTCGCCCCCGAGATCCTCGACTATGCCCGCCGCGAGGCCCGCACCATGCTGGTCGGCAAGAGCGGCTACGGCCCCTCCTGCCGGCAGGACGACATCAACGCGCTGATGGTGCAGCTCGCCAAGTCCGGCAAGCAGGTGGTGCGGCTGAAATCCGGCGATCCGCTCGTCTTCGGCCGGGCTGGCGAGGAGATCGAGGCCTGCCGGCTGGCGGGCGTGCCCGTGCGCGTGGTGCCCGGCGTCACCGCCGCTCAGGGGGCGGCCGCCTCCATCGGCGTCTCGCTGACCCATCGCGACGCGGCGCGGCGCCTGCAATACGTCACCGGCCACGACCGGCGCGGCGCGCTGCCCGACGATCTCAACTGGGGCGCGCTCGCCGACGGCAGCGTCACCACCGTCGTCTACATGCCGAAGAAGACCCTGCGGGGCCTGCTGGACCGGGCGGTCGCCGAGGGGCTGGCCCCGACGACCCCGGCGCTCGTCGTCTTCAACGCGACCCGGCCGAACCAGACGGTCCTGCGCGGCACCGCCGCCGATCTCGCCGAGCGTGTCGACGCCTCGGGCGGGCAGGGGCCGGCGATCCTGATGGTCGGCGAGGCGCTGGCGCTCGGCGTCGCGGCGGCGGAAACGCCGGTCTCGGAGGCGGCCCTCGCGGTCTGACACTATTTTCAGCCGATGCGCCCGACGCCCCTCTCCCCCCTGCGGGAGAGGGTGGCCCGCGAAGCGGGTCGGGTGAGGGGAGCGCCGGTGCCGGAGAGGGGGCGACGCGATGCCGGCTTGCCTCGCTCGCCCGGCTATGGTTCCCCAGCCGCGAGCCGGCGGCCCGCCACATGAGCGGGCAGGCCCGGCCGTCCGAGCCCCGAGCCCGCCATGGCCCTGTCCGACCGTACCCGACGCCTGCTGATCCCGCTCGGCGCCTTCGCGCTCGGCCTCGTCGGGGTGACGGGGGCCGCCATCCTGACGCTGGCCCCGGAGAAGACGCCGATCTCGACCGTCGGCGGCCCGTTCTCGCTGGTGGACCAGGACGGCAGGCCCGTCACCGAGCGCGACTTCGCCGGCGCCACGCATCTCGTCTTCTTCGGATTCACCCACTGCCCCGACATCTGCCCGACGACGCTCCAGCAGATCTCGGACGTGCTCGCCGCGCTCGGGCCGAAGGGCAAGGACATGCGCGCGGCCTTCATCACCGTCGACCCGGAGCGCGACACGCCGGAATCGCTCAAGACCTACCTGTCGAGCTTCGATCCGCGCATCACCGGCCTCACCGGCACGCCGGCCCAGGTGGTGGCCGCGACGAGGGCCTACCGGGCCTATGCGCGCAAGGTCGAGACGCCCGGCGACAAGGGCGACTACACCATGGAGCACACCGCGCTGGTCTACGTCATGGACCGCAACAACCGCTTCCTCGGCGCGCTCGATCTCAGCCGGCCGGCCGAGACCAGCGCGGCGGAGCTGGCGAAACGGCTCTGACCGCCGGCCCCGGCTTGAGCGCGCCGCTGCGGGAGCTGCGCGCCAGCCCGTGCTGGGTCTTGTTCCAGCGGGTCGGCGCGGTGACGAGCTCGATCACCCCGAGCCAGGCCGCGAGGCTGACGAGCAGGAAATAGGCCGGCAGCGTCGGCACGATCCAGATGAGGTCGCGCCAGTCTCGGCGGAAGCAGCCGAGGGCGGCGGGCGCCAGCATCGCCAGGAAGCCGATCCCGAACAGCGTCAGCGAGAGCGCCACCGGCAGGTTCGGCCAGAAGGCCGGCCCGGCCGGGATCTCGCGCCATAGGAAGTCGCGGACGGCGAGAAGCGTGAACAGCGGATAGACCAGCGCCGAGATCACGGTTCCGGGGAGCATGGCGAGCGCGCAGAGCGCATCGAGCGGCCCCAGGGCGCGCAGGGTGCGCAAGGGGCGGCGGCCATGGGTGAGGCTCGTCTGCACGAAGCCCTTCATCCAGCGGGTGCGCTGGCGCAGCCAGGGCCCCAACCGGGCCGGCGCCTCCTCGATGGTGGCGCTCGGCAGGTCGCCGACATCGTAGCCAGCGAGCGCCAGCCTCATGCCGAGATCGGCGTCCTCGGTGACGTTGTGCGCATCCCAGCCGCACATCTGCCGGAGCACCTGCGTGCGGAAATGCGTCGAGGTGCCGCCGAGCGGCGTGGGCAGATGCCAATGCGCGAGCGCCGGGCCGAGCACGTCGAACAGCGCCGCGTATTCGAGGACGAAGCAGCGCGTCAGCCAGGAATCGCTCGCGTTGTCGATGACGAGGCGCCCCTGGAGGCAGGCCGTCGTCGCGGGAGCGCGCGAGAAGATCCCGGCGGCGCGCCGCAACTGGCCGGGATCGGGCACGTCCTCCGCGTCGTAGACGACGAGGCAGGACCCGCGCGCCAGCGGCAGCGCCACGTTGAGCGCCCTCGGCTTGGTGCGCGGCAGGCCCGGCGGCGCCACCACGACCTCGAACCGGGCCGGCAGCGGCACGCGGGCGAGGGCGGCGGCCGTCTCCGAATCGTCGGCCTCGATGACGAACTTGATGTCGAGCTTCGCGACCGGATAATCGAGCGCCGCCAGGGCCCTGACGAGGCGCGGCACCACCTCCGCCTCCCGGTGGAGCGCCACGAGCACGGTGTAGACGGGCAGCTCCCGGTCCGGCAGCGGCGGATGCTCCTCGGCGCTCTCGACCGGCGCCGCCACGAACAGCGCCCCGATGCGGAACACCGCCATGACGAGGAAGGCGCTCTGCACCGCCACGGCGAGGAGGACGGCGAGCGCCGCCGGCAGCAGGGTCGCGGCGCAGCCGGCCGCGAGCACGAGAAGCACCGCCAGCCCGACATGGATCGCGCCGGGCCCCGGCCGGAAGGCCCAGTCCGGCCGGCGGATCTCGAGATCGTCCGAGGCGTGGGCGGCGACGGCTTGCGGAATCGCCGCGAACACCGCCTCGCGCAGGCGGCGGGGCGTGGTGAGCGCCGGCCGCCAGCTTCGCGGCAGGCGCAGGCTCAGCAGCTCGGCGACGTCGCGGCCCTCGGGCGCCATCACGCGCGGCGCCGGACCGCCGGGCGCCAGCGGGGCGAGCCCGGCGAGCGGCGTCTCGGGGAAGGCGATGCCGGGGCCGAGGGCGATGGCACCGTCGAGGAAGGGCACGCCGAGCCGGCGCGCCAGGGCCCGGTAATAGGCGTCCTCGTCCATCAGGCCGGCGCGGAGGAGGGCGGTGGCGGCATCGGTTCCGGCGTCGCGGGCCAGTGTCGCGGCCCGCGCCAGAAGGGCCGGCGGGACGCCCTCGGCCAGCAGGAAGGCGATCTCCGGCGGCAGCGCGACCGCATCGGTCCAGGCGAGGCGCGAGCGGAGAAACGACACGGGACCGGCTCCCGTCGGCGGCCGGACATGCTAATCGGAGACGGTGAGCCAGCCCCTCTCCCGCGACCGTCAGCCGACCATGCGCGTTAACGGATCGTCAATCTTGTCCCGTCGGCGATCCGCAGCCATCGGCGGGGCGATGATCGTATTCGCGGCGGCTGCGTCCTTCCCGCAACGGAGTTGCGCCCAATCCAGCGGCGTGACCATCCCGAACCTGTGGAACCCGCGCAGCCGGGGCGAGCGCTTGGAGGCGCCCCAATCGAGCCGCGCGGTCCGGTTCCTCACCGACGACGAATTCCCGCCGCTGCACTTCGCCGGGCCGGACGGCAACCCGACCGGCTTCGCGGTGGAGTTGGCGCGGGCGGTCTGCGAGCGGCTCTCGATCACCTGCACCGTCCAGGCCCGCCGCTTCGACACCCTGCTCGACGCGCTCGGTGAGCGCCAGGGCGACGTGGTGGCCGCCGCGATCCCGCTGACGCCGGGCCTGCGGGCGAAGTTCCTGGCGACACGGCCCTATTTCCGCTGGCCGGCGCGCTTCGCCGGACGCGCGGACCGCGACCTGCCCCCCCCCTCCGCCGAGGCGCTCGCGGGCAAGAGCGTGGCGGTCGTCGCCGGGAGCGCCCACGCGGCCTATCTCAGGGCGTTCTTCCCCAAGGCGGTGCCGCACGAATTCGCCGATCTCGCCGGCGCGGAGACCGCCCTGCGGCGGGGCGAGGCCGACTACGTGTTCGCGGACGGCGTCAACCTTGCCCTCTGGCTCGGGGGCGCGGACTCGGCCGGATGCTGCGCCTTCAGCGGCGGAGACTATCTGGAGAACCGCTATTTCGGCGAAGGCGTCGGCTTCGTCACCCGCCAGGACGACGCCGCGCTCTCGCGAGCCCTCGACGACGCGCTCCAGCGGGTCTGGGACGACGGCAAATACGCCGAACTCTATCTACGCTTCTTTCCCGTGGGGCCGTTCTGAGGCGGGGTCAGCAGGGGCCGAGGCTGCGCACCGGCCGCATCGGCGTCACGCAGCCTCCGGCCCAATCGCAATAGGCGGCGTCCCCCGCGAGCCCGCTCAGTATGCGCCGCTCGCCTCCGGCGAGGTTCACCACGCGCGGACCGGCCGAGGAGTCGACCCGATACCGGCAGACCGGATGCTTGCAGACGAAGGCCGCACAGGCCGCCGAAGCTTCGGACCCCATGAGGGATCCCACCGTCAGGATCACGAGAACCATTGCCGTGCGCATGGCGAATCCTTCCAACGAAGAAAAATCAATCTACCGCACTCACGGATAAATACGAGTCATGAATTCGCTCGCGCCATATCAATATTCACCGCGCGCGATATTGGCGAAACCCTGCGTCCGGCGCCCAGGCGCCGCGCGGGGCCGGCGATCGGCCGCGTTGACCCTGCGGTAAGCGCTCCGTAGGTAGGCGGCTTGCCCCGCGCGCCCGCGCCGGCCCCTTATCGCAGACCGTTCCCGACCATGACCGCCCCGCTGACCCTCGACCCCGACATCCTGGAGGCCGCCGCCACGGCCGCGGCCTGGCCCTTCGAGGAGGCGCGCAAGCTCGTCCAGCGGATCGGGCGCAACCCCAAAGCGGAAGTGCTGTTCGAGACCGGCTACGGCCCCTCCGGCCTGCCGCATATCGGCACCTTCGGCGAGGTGGCGCGCACCTCCATGGTGCGCCACGCCTTCCGGGTTCTGACGAAGGACACGGTGCCGACCCGCCTGATCGCCTTCTCGGACGACATGGACGGCCTGCGCAAGGTGCCGACCAACGTGCCGAACCAGGAGCTTCTTCAGAAGGCCCTCAACCTGCCGCTGACGAAGGTGCCCGACCCCTTCGGCACGCATGAGAGCTTCGGCCACCACAACAACGCGGAGCTGCGCCGCTTCCTCGACGCCTTCGGCTTCGAATACGAGTTCCGCTCGGCGACCGAATGCTATCGTTCTGGCGTGTTCGACAAGGCCCTGCTGACCGTGCTCGACCGCTACGAGGCGGTGATGGCGATCATGCTGCCTTCCCTGCGCGCCGAGCGCTCGGCGAGCTACTCGCCCTTCCTGCCGCTGCATCCCGTCACGGGGGAGGTGATGCAGGTGCCCATCGACGAGGTGCGGCCGGAGTCCGGCACGATTCTGTGGCGCGACCCGAAGACGGGGGAGGGCTACGAGACTCCCGTCACAGGCGGCCATGCCAAGCTGCAATGGAAGCCCGATTGGGCCATGCGCTGGCTGGCGCTCGGGGTCGATTACGAGATGGCCGGCAAGGACCTGATCGATTCCGTGAAGCTCTCCGGCCAGATCTGCCGCGCGCTCGGGGCCGAGCCGCCGGAGGGCTTCAACTACGAGCTCTTCCTCGACGAGAAGGGCCAGAAGATCTCGAAGTCGAAGGGCAACGGCCTGACCATCGACGAGTGGCTGACCTACGGCACGCCGGATTCCCTGGCGCTGTTCATGTACAACAAGCCCCGCGAGGCCAAGCGCCTGTTCTTCGACGTGATCCCGCGCCATGTCGACGAGTATATCGGCTTCCTCGACCGCTATCCGGGGCAGGAGGCGAAGCTGCGCCTCGGCAACCCGGTCTGGCATCTCCATGCCGGCGAGCCGCCCGCGCCGGAGACCATCGGCGGGACGGCCGACACCAAGGGCACGACGCTCACCTTCGCGATGCTCCTGAACCTCGTGACGGTGGCGAACGCCGAGGAGCCCGGCGTGCTCTGGGGCTTCATCCGGCGCTATGCCCCGGATGTCGGGCCGCAGACGCATCCGGGCCTCGACCGGCTCGTCGGCCACGCGCTCGCCTATTACCGGGACTTCGTGCGCCCGGCGAAGACCTACCGCGCGCCGACCCCCGAGGAGCGCGCCGCCCTCGAGGACCTTTTCGCGACCCTCGACGGGCACCAGGGCTCCACCGATCCGGATGCGCTCCAAGCGATCGTCTACGAGGTCGGGCGGCGCCATTTTCCCGATACGTCGGGCAAGGCGAAGAGCCCGGACGGGCGGCCCGGCGTGTCGCAGGCGTGGTTCACCAGCCTCTACAACGTGCTGTTCGGCGAGGCGCGCGGGCCCCGCTTCGGCTCTTTCGTGGCCCTCTACGGGGTGGAGGAGACGCGGGCGCTGATCGCCAAGGCGATTTCGGGCGCGCTGGCGCCGGCGCCTGCCGGAGCCTGATACGGCCGTCGTTCGAGCGGTTCGCCGGTGCGCGTGTCCCTCTCCCCGCTTTGGCGGGGAGAGGCCCGCATGCACTTCGTCGTGCATGCGGGAAGCGCAGGCGAAGCCGAAGCGGCGGTGAGGGGGTATAGCCGGAGGAGCCTCTGCCGGAACCGCCCCCTCACCCTCGGCTGCCGCCTTGCCGCGCCGACGACGAGGTCGTCGCGGCCCTCTCCCCGCAAGCGAGGAGAGGCGATGCGCGTGGTCGGAGCGGATCAGAGGGACGCGGACGGACGCCCGACCTGCCTGAGGCTGATCTCCCAGACGCGCTCCTGCACGCCCTCGTCCCGGCTGACCTCGGAGGAGGGCAGCTCGGCGCTGCGCGAGAAATAGCGCCCGCTGACGCCCTCGACGGTCGGCGAGGTGGCCAGGAACAGCGAGGTCGCGGCCCCTTGGGACGGCGCCTTGAGGAAGGGCCGCAGCAGCCCCCAGGCGAAGCCGAGCAGGCCGCCCGTGTTCTTCGCGAATCCCGTGTTGATGACGCCGGGATGCAGGGCGTTGACGGTGACGCCCGTGCCCTCGAGCCGCCGCGCCAGCGCCTTGGTGAACAGCACGTTGCCCAGCTTCGCCTGGCTGTAGGCCTTGATCGCGCTGAACTTTTTCCGGCCTTCCAGATCGTCGAAGTCTACGGTCTCGCGCGCGTGCGCGGCCGAGGAGACGTTGACGATGCGCGAAGGCGCGCTCGCCTTCAGGAGATCGAGCAGTTCCAGGCTCAGCAGCACGTAGCCGAGATGGTCGAGGGCCCAGGTGCGCTCGATCCCGTCCACGGTCTCCTCGCGGCGGTCGAAGATGGCGCCGGCATTGTTCACCACCACGTCGAGGCGCGGATAGGTTTTTCGGACCTCGGCCGCGAGACGGCGGATCTCGGATTGCGACGAGAGATCGGCGACGAACACGTCGGTGACCGCCCCCGGCACCGACGCGCGGATATCGGACGCCGCGCGCTCGGCGCGTCCGCCGTCGCGCCCCACCAGGCCCACGCGGGCGCCGGCCCGCGCGAGGCCCAGCGCCGTCTCATAGCCGATGCCGTTGGTGGCACCGGTGACGAGACAGGTCTTTCCCGCCATCGGCGAGACCGGAGCGCTCACGGCCGCCTCAGAAGACCGCCTGCCCGATGGCCAAGGCGATCACCACGATCACGATCGCGACGATGAGGAACAGGCCGAACAGGATGCGGGCCAGGGAGCCCGCCCCCGAGGCGATGCCGGTGAAACCGAGGCCGCCCGCGATCAGCGAGACGACGAAGCAGATGAGGGCCCATTTCAGAAGGGTCATGCAACGAAACTCCGGCAGTCGAACGGTGCGATAACTGCCGCCAAGCTCAACCGTTCCAGCCCGATCACGCGCTCCGCGCGGGGTCCGGCGCGGATGGGTCGGATTTGGCGACATCGGATCTGGCGAGGATGATCTCGGCAAGCGCGTGGTAGAGCCCGCCCCGGCAGACGAGCTTGGAGGCCGCGTCGGCCGCCAGCGCGGCGACCATAAGCGGGATCACCAGCGCATGGTCCTGCGTCATCTCGGTGACGATCACGAAGGAGGTGATCGGCGCCTGGAGCACGCCGGTGAGGTAGGAGACCATGCCGATCAGCACCAGCGCCCCCACGGGAACGTCGGCGAACAGCCCGTGCAGCCCGGCGCCGAGCCCGGCCCCCACCGCCAGCGAGGGCGCGAACAACCCGCCGGGAATGCCGCTGATCGAGGACAGTACCGTCGCCAGGAACTTCAGCGGCGCGAAGTCGAGGGCGGCCGGCGCGTCGCCGTGGAGGATGGCGCGGGCCTCCTCGTAGCCGGTGCCGTAGACCGTGCCGCCCGAGGCGAGCCCGCACAGCGCCACCCCGAGCCCGCACAGCGCCGCGAAGGCGACGGGGCGGCGCGCGATCAGCGCCCCCGCCCGGCCGGGAACGCCGCGCGCGAACAGGATCACGATGCGGCTGAACAGGCCGCCGCAGAGGCCGCCGGCGAGCCCGATCGCGGGCACCGCGATCCAGGCCCTGCCGGGCGGAAGCACCGCCTGGGTGCTGCCGAAATAGGTGTAGTTGCCGATGAGCAGCAGCGAGGTCAGGCCGGCGGCGACGATGGCCGCGATCACGAGTCCCGAGGAGCGGCTCTCATAGGCGCGGCCGAGCTCCTCGATGCCGAAGACGATGCCGGCGAGCGGCGTGTTGAAGGCGGCGGCGACCCCCGCCGCCCCGCCGGCCAGCATCAGGCCGGGCAGGCGCTCGGGGGTCAGCCTCCCGACCGCCGCCATGATCGCGGCACCGACCTGCACGGTCGGCCCCTCGCGCCCGATGGAGCCGCCGCAGAGGAGGCCCAGGGTCATCACCGCGATCTTGCCGCCGGCGACCTTCAGCGAGACGAGGGCGTGCCGCAGGCCGGCATCGCGGGTGTGGCGGGCGGCGATCACCTGCGGGATGCCGGAGCCTTGCGCGTTCGGGAAGACGGTGCGCGCGAGATGCGCGCAGAGCGCGAATCCGGCCGGGGCGAGCACAAGGACGAGCAACGGCGACAGGCCGAGCATCCGGCGGAACCCGTCCTGCGCGGCATCGGCGAGCTTGGCCATCAGCACCGCCGCGAGGCCGACGCAGACGCCGCCGGCCAGGAACAGCAAGCGCCGCCGCCACAGCGCGAAGGCGTCGACGGAGGCGCCGCGCAGCCGCGCCAGCGCCGGGCGCACGCGCCGCCGGGGCGCCTTGGCCCGGTCCGCTCCGTCCTGCCGTCTCATGTCCACGCCGGTATCCGCTGTGCCCGTGATGCCTCGGCCGGCCCGTCGCGAGGACCGGGCCAGCGCCGCTCATGCCGATCGAGGGTCAGCGGCGGATCGGCGAGCCCGATGCCAGCGGGGAGGGGATCGCCCCCGTCGCGGCGGCGTCCTTGGCGGGCGTTTCCTTCGGGGGAAGCTCTCTCGCGACGGCGGGTTTCGGCGGCACCTCCCCGGCGAGCGCGCCCGGCGCCGGGCCCCGCTCGGAGGTCCGGTCGGCATCGGCGCCGCCGCCGCGGGGGGAGGGCGGCGGCGTCACCTGCACGAGGTCGCGCGGCAGCAGCCTCGTGTCGGGGCCCGCCGCGATCACCTCGGTGCGGCCGTCGACCTCGCGGCGGATCGAGAAGGTCGGCTCCTGGGGCCGCCCGTCGCGCTCCCCCCGCCCGGCGGCGCGGCCGCTGCCGATGACGAGGCGGCCGACATCGGCGCGCCGCCGGGTCGGCTCCAGGCTGTCGCGCAGGCCGACGAGCTCGCGCTCCACCTCGGCGAGCTGCGCGGACGCCTCGATGACCCGCGCGTTCAGGAGGTTGGCGGTGGTCTGCTCGGTGATGGTGCTCTGGAGCTTGGTCTCGGTGATGCGCCGCTCGATGTCGCGCTGGTCGTTCTCGACCTCGATGATCGAGCGCTTGAGGGAGAGCAGCCGCGTCACCGGCACCAGCCGGGCGGTGGTGGCCTCGCCGTCCATGGCGGCGAGTTCCTGTTGCAAGAGCACCTTCTGCTGGGCCTTCTTCCCGAGGCTCGCCTTGTAGGCGGCCTCCTGCTCCACCAGGATCTGCGACTGGCGCTTGAGGTTGTTGGTCTCGCCGGCCAGCGCCTCCCGCCGCTTGGCGAAGAGGTGGCGCTCGCGCGAGAGCAGCTCGTCGGCCTGCGCCGTTGTGAGCCCCTCGGCCCAGGTCCTCGGCGGCTCGAAGCTCGCCGCCGAGACGGCCTCCGCCGCGAGCCGCGCGCGGCGCAGCACGGCGGCGGCGAGGCGGGTGTTGATCTGCTCCTCCTGCTCGACGGCGCGGTAGGATTCGAAGGCGAGCAGCGGGCCGCCGTTCTCGAGGAGGCGCGGCGCGCCCCCGGCGAGCGCATAGGCCTTGGCGGGGGTGAGATCGCTGGCCCAGGGGTAGCGGCCGGGGCTCTGCACGGCGCCGCCGACGAAGATCGGGCCGGTCTCCAGCACGGTGACGGTGACGCGCGGCCCCAGGATGCCGGCGATGTCGCGGCAGGCGACGGCGAGACGCGCCTCGACCTCGTCGATGGTGGCGCCGGCCGCCGGCACGCCGCCGATGAGCGGCAGGCGCAGGTTGCCGTCGCCGTCGACCTTGAGGCTCTGCGACAGGTCCGGGCGGCCGAAGACGCGCACGTCCACCCGGTCGTCCGGGCCGAGCCGGAAGGGATCGGCCGAGGCCGGCGGAGCGAAGGCCAGAGCGGCCAGCACCGCGAGGAGGATACGCATCACCGGGACCCTTGCCTGACGTCCTGCCTGACGGCGTCGAGCGAAACGTCGATTGTGTCGACGAATCGCGCCCATGTGAACTCCGCAGCGCGTGCGGGGCCCGCTCGCCCCAGACGGCGGGTCAGCTCAGGATTGTCGGCGAGCTTCCGCAGCCCCTCGGCGAAGGCCGCCGGCTCCGGCTCGACCAGCAATCCGGTGAGACCGTCGAGGACGGTCTCGCGAAAGCCCCCGCGATCGCTCGCCAACACCGGGCGCGCCTGCGCCATCGCCTCGAGGGGGGTGAGCCCGAAATCCTCGTTGAAGGCCGGCGCCAGCACCGCCCAGGCGGAGGCGTAGAGGGCCTGCATGCGCGCGTCCGAGACGGAGGTCTCGAAGGCGATCGCCGGGCAGCCCTCGGCCAGGGCCTGGAGCTTGGCGAAATACGGCCGGCTCTTGGCGTCGACCATGCCGGCGACGTGCAGCCGGAAGCGCTTCAGCTCCGGGGGCGCCGCGTCGTGGAAGCGGCGGAAGCCCTCGATGGCGAGCTCGATGTTCTTGGTCCACATGATCCGGCCGGGGATCAGGAACATCGGCTCCGGCTCGGCCTCGGGCAGGGCGGCGAGCGGCTCGATCCCCGGATAGGCCACCGTGATGCCGCTTGCCGGATAGAGCCGGTTCTCGGTGATGCGCCGCGTCACCGTGTCGGCGATGGAGATGACGCTCGCGAAGTTGCGCCAGGCCAGCCGGTCGAGCGCCCGGAACGCGGCCTCCGCCGCGATCTTGGCGGGGCGCCGGGAGGCGCCGTCGCGGGCGAGCAGGCGCTCACGATAGGCGTCGTCGTAGGCCGCGCGCAGCGGCGTGAAGCAGAGATTGACCGCCGGGATCGATCGGTTGCGGAAGGTCAGCAGCGGTCCGAGCCCGTCGCAGCAGACGAGCAGCACGTCGTGCCCGTCGGGGATCTTGGTGCGCGCGATGGAGAGGGCCGCCTGGCCCACCGCCGCGTAGCTGCGCTCCACCGAGACGCGCGACAGCTCGGTGACGGCCATCTCCTTCAGGTCCGGGAAGGTGCCCTCGGGATCGTAATGGTTGGTGTAGATCGCGATCTCGTGGCGCGAGCGGCGCTTCAGCTCGATGATGGAGCGCTCGATGCCGCTGCGCAGATAGACCCAGGGGTAGTAGACCGCGACCTTCACGACACCGCCTCCGCCAGCTCGGGCACGCCGGGCAGCAGCGTGCGGTAGAGGCCGAGCACGGCGTCCCCGCTCGCCTCCCAGTCGTAGCGGCGGGCGAGCTCGCGGTTCCTCGCGCCGAGCGACAGGCAGGCGTCGCGGTCCTCCCACAGGCGGCGGATGGCGGCGACCATGCCCGGCACGTCGCCGGCCTCGACGCGCGCGCCCTCCGCCCCCTGTCCGGTGGTGCCCACCACGGCGCAGGCCCGCGCCATCGCCTCGGCCACGACGATGCCGAAGGTCTCGGCGAAGGAGGGGAAAAAGAAGATCCGCGCCCGGCCGAGCATCGTCCGGTAGAGGTCGCCCCGGCTCTCGTGGATGGCGAGGTTCTCGGGCGCCGCCGCCCGGAAAGCCTCGACATCGGTGCCCCAGCCGATGGCGGCGAAGCGGATGTCCGGGCAGGCGCGGGCCACCGCGACGAGCTCGCCGATGCCCTTGCGGGCCTCGAACTTGCCGGCGAAGAGCACGAGGTCCTCCTTCCCGCCGGCCGCGACCGGCTCGAAGAAGGCGGCATCGACGCCGGGCGGCGCCAGGATCGTGCGCGGGCCGAGACGCGCTCCGGCCAGCGCCAGGGAGGCGTCGCTGAGGAAGACCTTTCCGTCCGCCGGCAGGCCCGTCAGCACCGTCTCGAAGGCGCGATAGGCGTAAGCCGTCCGGGCCGGGCGCATCACGCTCCAGGCCGGGCCGAACAGGGCCATGTGCTCCAGCACCAGCGGCCGTCCGGTCAGCCGCGCGGCGAGGAAGGCCGGCAGCATGGCGTGATAGCTGAAGGCGTGGACGAGATCGGCCCGCCGCGCCTCCGCCACGAAGGCCGGCAGCGCCAGGGGCAGGGCGTGGCGGCGCCGGGCGAGGCGCCGGGTCGGCACGCCCTCGTGCTCGGCGAGAACGGGATCGCCGGCGCAGAGCACCCGCGCGTCGATGCCGCGCGCGCGCAGATGCAGCGCCCGGCGGTGCACCAGGGTCTCGCCGCCCCCGCCGGAATCCGGCAGGTAGCGCTCATGGGCGAGGAGGACGCGCATCTCGCCTACAGCACCAGGCGACGGTGGATCACGGAGCCGTAGGCGAGCGCCCCGAAGATCAGCGCCGCCCTGGGCAGGCCGAGCAGCACCCGCGCCGCGATGGCCGCCGGGTTGCGGTAGCGCCCGGTCTCGACCACGCGCACCACCGGATAGGGCAGCATCGCCGCCAGCAGCACCGGGTGGACCAGCGCCCCGCCGGCGAGCCCGGCGACGCCGAGCGCGAAGGCGGCCGACTGCCGGCTGACGAAATAGCGGCCGTAGAGCTCGCGCCTGATCTCCGGGCGCATCTTCACGAGGAGCGGCCAGACCCGCAGGTTCAGCGCCTCCTTGTGCCAGGCCAGGAAGCTCTGGCGGAAGACCTCGTGGCGCACCAGCGCCTCCGGGGCGAAGGCGCGGCCCCAGCCGGCCCCCGTCACCTTCCAGCCGAGATCGGTGTCCTCGCCCCAGAAGCGCTCCATGAACGCATCGGAGAATCCGCCGACCCCGGCGAAGGCGTCGCGCCGGTAGAAGATGTTGCAGGTCTCGAAATAGGGCGTCGGCCCGGTCACGCAGACGGTCTTCTCGAGGAAGCGGCGCGGCTGGTCGGAGCGCGGCAGGGTCCGCCCCTGCACGACGCCGACGCCCTCCGCCATCGCCGCGACGCCGGCCGCGATCCAGCCGGGCGACGCCTCGCAGTCGTCGTCGATGAAGGCGACGACATCGCCCCGCGCGATGCCCGCGCCGAACTGGCGTGAGGGCGTCGGCGAGGAGAAGTTTTTTGGATGGTAAGCCAGTGCGGGCAACCCGCCTTCCGCCACCAGCCCCGTCATTGCGGCGGCGGTGCCGTCGTCGGGCGCGTTGTGGACGACGAGGATCTCGTAGCGGTCCGCCGGATAGTCCTGCGCGCGCAGGGACGCGACCAGGCGCAGCAGCATCTCGCGGCGCCTGTGGGTCGGCACCACCACGCTGACGAAGGGTGGCGTCCCGCTCATGCGCGGCCGTCCCGATCCGGGGCGGCCGGGACGAAGGCGATAACCAATCCTGCGGCGCGCTGTGTCACGATCGGATCCGGGGCGATGCTGCTTTCGTCTAGCATCGCCCCGGCGCAAGATTGAGGCCGGCGCCCCGCAGAAGACTACGGACCGGCCCGCGGCCGGCGTTTGTCCACCGTCTTCCGCGCTCTACTTGCTGCCGGGCCCCGATGCGAGGCCGGCCAGGGTGAACAGGTCGACCGAGAGCTTGGCGCCGACCACGAAGGCGTCGGGGATGTTCCGGGTCCGGTAGGGGAAGCGGGTCTGGTCCGGGTTGACGATGTATTGCAGGTTCGGCGTCACCCGGATCGCGGGGGAGAGCTGGATGCCGTAGTTCAGCTCCATCATCACCTGCTGGCTCGGGATCGACCGGAGGATGCCGAGGCTCGCCTGCGCGGCCGTGATGTTGCCGAGCGCCAGCGGGCTGAACTTCTGGGTGTTGATGACGAAGCCCACGGTGTCGAAGGGCCGCCCGGCGAAGGTGCCGGTCTGGAGCGCGCCGATCTCGAGGAAGTAGTCCTCCGTCAGCCGCCCCGAGGTGCCGGCCATGGCGACGCCGAACAGGGTCAGGCCCTGCGGCGCGGTCGGATCGGGGCGCCAGACCATCTGGTCGAAGCGGGCATAGACGCCCGAGCGCCCGAAGCGCGTGGCCGGGGTCAGTCCGGTCAGCACCGCGCGCTGGCCGGTGATGTCGCGCACCGGGTCGGCATAGTCCGAGGCGTCGTACCAGCCGCCGATGCCGTAGTTGCGCGGCAGGGGATCGTTGGCGAAGGTGGTGGAGTAGCCGAGCTCGAACGGCACGATGGCGCCGGTCGCGCCCTTCGTCGAGAAGTCGAGCCCGTTGTCGCCGGGCTGCTGGTGGAGCGGGTTCACCTCGTAGGCGCCGACATGGAAGAACACCTTGTCGGTGAGCCACGCCTTGGCGTGGCCGCCCCAGCTCGCCACCGGCCAGAAGGTGAAGTTCGAGGTCTTGAACACGAAGGTCGGGTTGCCGCAGGCGGAGTTCGTCTGGAAGTTGCAGTAGATCGGCGAGTTGAGGAAGGCGATGTTCGCCACCATCCGCCCGACCTCGATGTCGAGCCGGTTGTCGAAGAGCTTCTGCTGGTAGGTCATCAGCGTCAGCCGCGTGGTCTGGCCGCCGCCGAAGATCTCCTGCACCGAGGTGTTGTTGCCGATGAGGTCGTTCGAGAGGCTGCGCCCGTGCCGGTTCGTCACCGCGACATGGAAGGAGCCGCCCGCGATCCCGGCGATCCGGTCGAGGTCGCCGTCGATGCCGAAGAAGAGCTGGCCGGCATATTCCGAGCCCTGGCGGATGCCGCCCACGGGGTTCGCGGCGGCTTGGCCGGTGTAGTTCATCAGCATCGAGAGGCCGTTGCCGAGGTCGAAAACGCCGGGCGCGATGGTCGGCGGGGTCGCCGTCTGGCCCAGCGTGTCGGCGGCCTCGGCCGCGCTGTCGGCGCCGGAGAAGCCCTGGCCGGGGGCCGTCGCCGGGCGGCGCGCGCGGGTACCGGGCCGGGCCACTGTCGCCGGCACGGCGATGCCGGTGCCGAGGTCCGGCGGCGCGCCCTGCGCCAGGGCCGCCCCGTCGAAGGCCGCCGTTCCGAAGGCCAGGGCGGCCAGGATGATCCGATAGTCCCGCATGTCGTCCCCCGTTGTCGTCTCGCGATGGGCCCGGTCTGGCGCCGGGTTGATGGTGGAGGGCCGCCTCAGGCGACCCGCTTCTTCAGGAGGCCGACCAGCAGCCCGGTGACGAGCGTGCCGGCGACGATCGCGATCAGGGCGCCTGTCACGTTGGTGACGGCGTTCGGGATCGGCAGCACGAACAGCCCGCCATGGGGCACCTTCAGCTCGACGCCGAGCCCGAGCGCGATGGCGCCGGCGAGCCCCGAGCCCGCCACCATGGCAGGGATCACCCGCAGGGGGTCGGCGGCGGCGAAGGGGATCGCGCCCTCGGTGATGAAGGCCGCGCCGAGCACGGCGGCCGCGCCGCCGGCCTCGCGCTCGGGCTTGGAGAAGCGGCCGGGGAAGAGGCGGGTGGCCAGCGCGATGCCGAGGGGCGGCGTCATGCCGCCGATCATCGCCGCCGCCATCGGCCCGGTGACGCCCGACGCGATCAGCGCGGCGGAGGAGGCGTAGGCCGCCTTGTTGATCGGCCCGCCCATGTCGACGGCCATCATGCCGCCGAGGATCAGCCCGAGCAGGACGGCGCTGGTGCCCTGCATGCCCTTGAGCCAGCCGGTCAGGCCAGCGAGGATCGCGGCCACCGGCACGCCGACCACGTAGACCATGAGGAGGCCGGTGACGAGCGTCGCCAGCAGCGGCAGGATCAGGACCGGCTTGAGGCCCTCCAGGTTCTTGTGCAGGCGGATGTGCCGGTTGAGGAAGCGCGTGCTGTAGCCGGCGATGAAGCCAGCAGCGATGCCGCCGAGGAAGCCCGCCTGGAGATTGGCCGCGAGCATCCCGCCGATCATGCCCGGCGCGATGCCCGGCCGGTCGGCGACGGAATAGGCGATGTAGCCGGCCAGCGCCGGCACGATCAGCGCGAAGGCGCCCTTGGCGCCGATCTCGCCGAGCGCGTAGCCGAGCGTCCCGGCATGGCCCGGCGCCATGGCGTCGATGCCGCCGATGGCGAAGGCGAGCGCGATGAGCAGGCCGCCCGCCACCACGAAGGGCAGCATGAAGGAGACGCCGGTCATCAGGTGCTTGTAGGCGCCGGGCTTCTTCTCGGCCGCCGCCGGACGCGCCGCATCCTCGGCCTTGGCCGCGTCCTGCACCCGCGCCTCGGCGAGCGCCGTGGCGATCAGGCCCTTGCCGTCGCGGATGGCGGCCTTGGTGCTCGCGGCATGCACGCGCTTTCCGGCGAAGCGGGCGCGGTCCACGCCGGTATCGGCCGCGATCAGCACCACGTCGGCCTGGGCGATCTCCTCGGGCGTCAGCGCGTCGCGCGCGCCCACCGAGCCTTGCGTCTCGATGCGGACGTGATGGCCCAGCGCCTCCGCGGCGGCGGCGATCCCCTCCGCCGCCATGAAGGTGTGGGCGATGCCCGTCGGGCAGGACGTCACCGCCACGATTCTTTTGGTAGAGGACGTCGCGGGGGCGGCCTCCTCGCCGCCGGCGAGCAGCCGGTCGAAAACCGCGTTCACGTCTGCGAGCACGTCCTCGACGGCGACGCGGGCGCGGCGCAGGCCCTCGAACCGGCTCTCGCCGAGATCGCCCGAGCCCACCAGCAGCACGGCCTGCGCCTCCCGGATCGCGGAGTCCGACAAGGCGCCGCCGCGCCCGCGCAGTTCCAGCGCGAGGGGCTGGTTGCGCCGGCCGGCGGCCTTGCGCAGCGCCTCGAGGGCGAGAACGGCATGGGTGGGGAGTTCCGCTCCGCCCACCACCGCCAAGAGCCGTGCCATGATGATCCTCCCGGTGTTGTTCTGGTTGTCCGTCGCGGAGGCGCCGGGCGCCCCTCAGATCCCGATCCCGTCGACGCGGATCGTCTCGGCGATGCCCTCGACGAGGCTGCGTCCGGGCAGGTTGGCGCCGGGCCGGGCGAGCTTTCCGGCGGCGAAGGCCAGCGCCAGCCGGGCGGTGCCCGCCATGTCGAGCCCGGCATGGAGGCCGGCGACGAGCCCCGCCACCAGCGCGTCGCCGGCGCCGACCGTGCTCGCCACCCGGATCGCCGGGGCGCGGGCATGCAGCACGCCGCCCTCCCACACGAACAGCGCCCCCTCCGGCCCGAGCGAAACGACGACGAGGGGGATGCCCCGCTCGCGCAGGGCCGTCGCCGCCCCGGCGACGGAGGCGATGTCGGGGAGCGGCCGGCCGGCCCATTCCTCCAGCTCGTGCCGGTTCGGCTTGATCGCGTAGGGCAGGGCGTCGGGCTCGGCGGCGAGCGCCGCGGCAAGCGCCTTGCCGGACGCGTCGAGCACCACGCGGGCGCCGCGCGCCTTCAGCTCGCGCGACAGCGCGGCGTAGAGATCCACCGGCAGGCCGGCGGGGAGGCTGCCCGCCAGCACCGCGAGGCCGCCGGCCTCGACCAGTTCGCGCAGCACCGCCCGCACCGTGGCGAGGTGGCCCGCGCTCACGGCGAGCCCCGGCAGGTTGATGTCGGTGGTGGCGCCGGTGCCGGCGTCGAGGAGCTTGAGGTTGGTGCGGGTCTCCCCCGGAATCCAGACGAAGCGGTCGTCGATGCCCTTGGCCGCGAGCAGCTCGTTGAAGGGGGCGGCGTTGTCCTGGCCGAGCACGCCCGTGGCGGCGACGGGCAAGCCCCAATCGGCGAGGCAGCAGGCGACGTTGACGCCCTTGCCGCCGGCATCGACCCGCACCGCGCTCGCCCGATGGACTTCGCCGGGACGCAGCGCGTCGAGGGTGACGGTCTCGTCGATGGCCGGGTTCAGGGTGAGGGTGACGACGGGCCTCACGACGCGGCTCCGTCCAGCGCCCGGACGCCGGCGGCGTCCTCCTGCTCGCAGGCCCGCTCGGCCAGCGCCCGAAGCTCCGCGAGGCTCGCCGCGCGCAGGCGCGCCTTCACCGCCGGCAGGTCGCGCGGGGTCATGGAGAGCTCGTGCACCCCGAGCCCAGCGAGGAGCCCCGCGCCGAAGGGCTCCCCGGCGATGCCGCCGCAGACGCCCACGAAGCGGCCGTGCCGCGCCGCGCCCTCGCAGGTCATGCGGATGAGACGCAGCACCGCCGGGTGCAGGCTGTCGGCCTCCGGCGCCAGCTCGGTGTTCTGGCGGTCGATGGCGAGCGCGTACTGGGTGAGGTCGTTGGTGCCGATGGAGAAGAAGTCGCAATGCCGGGCGAGCGCGTCCGCCTGGATGGCGGCGGCGGGCACCTCGATCATGATCCCGAGCGGCACCGGCGGAGCGCCGATCTCGGCGCGGATGCGCTCGCAGACCTCGCGCAGCCGCAGCACCTCCGGCACCGATGTGATCATCGGCATCATGATCGAGAGCGGCGCGTCCTTGCCCGTGGGCGCACCGGCCGGGACATGGTCCTTCGCGGCGCGGTAGAGGGCGCGCAGCTGCGGCTCCATCAGGTCGGGCCGGCGCAGCAGCAGGCGGGCGCCGCGCACCCCGAGGAAGGGGTTCTCCTCATGCGGCAGGCGCAGGTGCGCCACCTGCTTGTCGCCGCCGATGTCGAGGGTGCGCACGATGAGCGGGCGCCCGCCGAGCGCGCTCAGCATGGCGGAATAGGTCGCGTACTGGTCGTCCTCGGAGGGCGTGTCGCCGCGCTCCAGGAACAGGAACTCGGTGCGCATCAGGCCGACGCCCTCCGCGCCCTGGTCGAGGGCGAAGGGCACCTGCTCGGGGTTGTTGACGTTGGCGCCGATGGCGACCGCATGGCCGTCCGTGGTGCGGGCGGGCAGGGCCCGCTCGCGGGCCTCCTCCTCGGCCCTGGCACGCTGCGCGTCGCGCCAGGCGGAGGCCGAGGCGAGGTCCGCCTCGCTCGGGTCGAGATAGAGGCGGCCGGTGCCGCCGTCGAGGACCGCCGTGGTGTGGTTGCCGAGCGCCATCAGCCCGGCCCCGCCTGCGACGATTGCCGGGATGCCCAGCGTGCGCGCCAGGATCGCCGTGTGCGAGCTCGGGCCGCCCTGGGCCGTGGCGAGCCCGATCACGCGGGACGGGTCGAGCCCGGCGGTATCGGAGGGGGCGAGGTCGGACGCGATCAGGATGCAGGGCACGTCCGGCAGGTCGTGGCCGCTCTTGAGCGAGGGGTCGATCTGGGCGAGCACCCGGCGGCCGACGTCGCGCAGGTCCGCCGCGCGGCCGGCGAGCACCGGGTTGCCGAGCGCCGAGAGCTGGCCGGCCAGGCGCTCGACGGCGGCGTTCCAGGCGAAGGCGACGCCGTGGCCCTCGACCATGAGCTGGCAGGCGAGCGTGATGAGGTCGGTGTCGGCGATCAGCTCCCCTTGCGCCCGGAAGATGCCGGCGTCGCCCTTGCCGAGGCGCCGCTCGGTGTCGTCGGCGAGCGCCTTGAGCTGGTCTCCGGTGGCGGCGAGCGCCGCGTGCAGGCGGTCCCCGGCGCTGGTCAGCGGCTCCGGCTCGTCCGGCACCGCGATCTCGGCGCTGGCGAGCACATGGATCGGGCCGATGGCGATGCCGGGGCTGGCGCCGATGGCGGCGACCGTGCGGGGCTTGTCGGCGGGGTTCCAGCCGGCCACCGGACCGGACGCCGCCTCGGCCGCCCGCGCGGCGGCCTCCGCCGAGCGCTGGGCCGCCGCCTTCTCCCCGGCGCTGAGCCCGGTGACGCAGGCGCAGATGCGGGCGAGCGCCCCGGCCTCGTCGTCGCCCTCGGCCGAGATCGTCACCTCGTCCCCGCAGCGCAGGCCCAGTTGCAGCAGGGAGATGAGGTTGCGCGCATCCGCCACCTGCGCCCCGGCGCGGACCTGGATGCGGGCCTGGCACTCGCGGGCGACCTCGACCCAGCGCGCGGCGGGCCGGGCATGCAGGCCGGTGGGATAGTCCACCGTCCAGTCGAAGCGCTGGCGCAGGTCCGTCGCCGGGCCGGAGGCGCCGGGCCGCGCGGCGTCCTCCTCAAGCGCGGCGGCGATGTCGTCGGCGTCCTGCGTGCGGCGCAGGAGATCGAGCCGCGCCTCGTCCTGGATCAGGCGGGTGAGGCGGCGCAGCACCGTGATGTGAGTGTCGGACTGGGCGGCGATGGCCACCACCAGATGGGCGACCTGCCCGTCGTGCCAGAGGATGCCCTCGGGGATCTGGAGCACGGCGAGACCGCTCTCGCGCACCATGTGGCGGTCGTCGACCATGCCGTGCGGGATGACGACCCCATGCCCGAGGAAGGTGTTGGCCACCTCCTCGCGTCTCAGCATGCTGTCGAGATAGGCGGGGTCGATGCAGCCCGCCGCCACGAGGAGCTGCGCCGCCTCGCGGATCGCCGCCTCCTTGCCGGACGGGTTCGCCCCGGTGCGGATGAGCAGGCGCGGCCTGTGCGAGGGTGTCCGTGCGAGCATGGCGTGCTCCTCCCGGTATCGATGGTGCGCCATTTGGCTTGAGCCGACTGAAAACGTTTTCAGTTCCGATGTCAACGGCAACCGGCGATATTGTGCAGGACAGCGTCTTGCCGCTCCGGGGGGAAGCTGGCAGAACCGGGGCATGATGCTGAAAACGTTTCCCCCGAGATGGCCTGCGGAAGCCCGCGCGGAACCCCGGAGCCGACTCGCGGGGCGGCGATGAGCGTCGGCATCCGCGACGTCGCCCGCGCGGCGGGGGTCTCCACCGCGACGGTCTCGCGGGCCCTCGGGCGGGGCCCGGTGAGCGAGGCGCTGCGAGCCCAGGTGGAGGCGGCGGTGCGCGCCACGGGCTACCGCCCGAACCTCTCGGCCCGGCGCCTGCGCTCGCAGGAGACCCAGACCGTCGGCCTCGTCGTCGCCGATATCCGCAACCCCTTCTTCACCGCCGTGAGCCGCGCGGTGGAGGACGCCGCCTACGCGGCGGGCATGCGGGTGATCCTGTGCAACACCGACGAGGACCCGGACCGCGAGGCGATGTACCTGCGCCTGATGGAGGAGGAGCGCGTCACCGGCGTGATCTTCGCGCCGACGCGCGCGACGGCGGAGATGCTCGCCACGGAGGCGCTCCCCTTCCCGGTGGTTTTCATCGACCGCGCCGGGCCGCCCGGCGGCCATGACAGCGTCGTGCTCGACAACGAGGCGGCCGGCGCGGCGCTGGTCGACCATCTCGTCGCGGAGGGATTCCGCCGCATCGGCGGCCTGTTCGGCTCCACGAGTTCCACGGCGCGGGAGCGGCTGTCGGGCTACGCGGCGGCGATGGCCCGCCACGGACTGGCCGCCGCCGCCCGCACCGTCCCCCCGAACGCGGCCGCCGCGGAGGCCGAGGCGCGGGTCTGGCTCGCCTCGCCCGAGGCGCCGGAGGCGCTGGTGCTCTCCAACGGCCTGATCCTGATGGGCGCGCTGCGGGCGGCGCGCGCCCTGGGGCTCTCGGTTCCGGGGAGCCTGGCGCTCGCCGGCTTCGACAACGAGCCCTGGACCGAGCTGGTGGAGCCGGGGCTCACGGTGATCGAGCAGCCGGTGGCCGAGATCGGCGCGCAGGCGATGCGGCTGCTCTTCGACCGGCTGAAGGAACCAGACCAGCCGGTGCGCAAGGTGGTGCTCAGCGGGCGCGCGGTGCTGCGCGGCTCGTCCCGGCGCCGGGGCTGAGCCGGGACCTCACGGGATCGTTTGCCGGATCCGCCCGAAAGGCGGCGGCGGCCGGCGGACGGAAGGTCCGGCGCGCACTATATCGCACGCGACCGGTCCGCCGACGCCGCGCGCGGGACCGGAGCGAGGAAGCGCCGCCATGAACCGCCGTCTCCTGATCCTCCTCGGGGCGGCGACCGCCCTCCACGCCGCCGTCCCCGCCCTGGCCGGGGAGACCGCCCCCTACAGCGACGCCGCCTTCGCGGCGGCGCAGGCGGCGGGCAAGCCGATCCTCGTCAAGGTCAGCGCGCCCTGGTGCCCGATCTGCAAGGCGCAGAAGCCGATCCTGGAGAAGCTCGCCGCCGATCCGCGCTTCAAGGAGCTCGTGATCCTCGACATCGATTTCGACAGCCGCAAGGACGTGCTCAAGCGCTTCGACGCGCGCTCGCAGAGCACGCTCATCGCCTACAAGGGCGACAAGGAGGTCGGCCGCTCGGTCGGCGAGACCCAGCCCGAATGGATCGAGGGGCTCGTGGAGAAGACGCTCTGATCGCCGTTTCCGGCCGATCCGCTCCGGAGACACCTCGCGGCGATGTCCGGCAGATCGCCGACCCGCCAGCCGGCATCCTCCAGGCGCCCGCGCCAACCGATGCCCTCGCCGTCGAGGCCGCCGATGGCGAAGACCGCCTCCCGGCGCATCACCACGCAGACGCCGCGCCACCCGCCCGCATCGCCGGCCTGATGGCTGTCGTCCGAAGGAGCCGGCCGCGCACCGATGGCGCCGAGGTCGGGATGCGCGTCGAGCCGGGCGGCCATGGCCGCCACCGCGTCGGGATCGGTGAGCAGGACGTCGGGGCTCAGAAGCAGCAGGTAGGCGCCGCGCGAGGCGGCAAAGCCGATGGCATGGGCACCGGAAACGCCGTGGTTCTCGCTCTGTACGATGAGCCGAACCTCGGGGAAGCGCGCGGCGATCAGCTCCGGCGTGCCGTCGATCGAGGCGTTGTCGATCACGATCACCTCGCAGCCGCGTCCGATCCGGCTCTCGGTGACGAGGGACAGGCAGGTGCCGACATCGTCGCCCGCGTTGTCGGTGACGATCAGGATGCTGAGGCCGGTCGCAATCATGGTGGCGAGCCCTTCCGGGTGGCGGCATCGCGCTCGGCAGCCTAGAGAAAAACAATCCTCGGTTGCATAACGCGCAAAAACACAATCATTGGCTTCGATTAACGAATCTTGAACCGCGCCGCTCCAGCCCGTCGCGGCGAGATGCCTGGAAGCGGGCAGGCGGCGTAAGGTGGCCCCAAGAGCGGACGCACGGCCGATCCGCGGGGATAGGAACGCCATGGACAGGAAACCCGTCGTCGTCGCCGTCGCCATCACCGGCTCGGTGCCGCGCAAGAGAGACAACCCCGCCGTCCCGATCACGGTGGCCGAGCAGATCGAGTCCACGCAGCAAGCCTTCGAGGCCGGCGCCAGCCTCGCCCATATCCATGTCCGCAACGACGACGAGAGCCCGTCCTCGGACCCGGACCGCTTCGCCGCCGTCCAGGAGGGCCTGCGCAGGCACTGCCCCGGCATGGTGGTGCAGTTCTCCACCGGCGGGCGCGGGCGCGATCCGTCGGCGCGCGGGCTGCCCCTGCGCCACCGGCCGGACATGGCCTCCCTCTCCACCGGCTCGGTGAACTTCCCGACGATCGTCTACGAGAACCCGGCCTCCCTGGTCGACGAGCTCGCGGGCCTGATGCGCGAGCACGGGGTGCGGCCCGAGATCGAGATCTTCGACCTCTCGCACCTGCACGGCGCCCTGCGCCTGAAGGAGGCCGGGCTGATCGGCCCGCGCCCTCACGTCCAGTTCGTGATGGGCGTGAAGAACGCCATGCCGGCCGTCGAGCGCCTGCTCGACACGCTCCTCGCCGAGCTGCGCCTCGTCCTGCCCGAGGCGACCTGGACCGCCGCCGGCATCGGCCGCGAGCAGGCGCGGGTCATGGACTGGGCGCTCGCCCGCGGCGCGGATGCCGTGCGCACCGGGCTCGAGGACAATGTCCGCGTGTCGAAGGACAGGCTCGCCGCGAGCAACGCGGAACTCGTCGGCCTCGCGGTGGAGGCCGCCGCCCGCCACGGCCGCCGCCCCGCGAGCCCGGCGGAGGCCCGCGCCATGCTCGGCCTGGCGAGCGTGGCCTGACCACGCGGAGACCGGCACGCCGGAAACCGTCCGTTAACGCCGCGCCTCCACCTTGGGTTGTGTAAAGCAATTTATGCAACCCTATCCGGAGGCCGGCGATGATGCGACGCAGGATGCGCCTCGGAGCGCAAGACGGTTTCCGCGCCTGCCTGCGCGGCAGCTCGGCGGTGGAGTTCGCGCTGGTGACGCCGGTGCTGCTGGTCCTGCTCGCGGGCATCCTCGCCTTCGGCATCTTCCTCGGCGCCGCCAACACCCTGCGCCAGCTCGCGGGGGAGGCGGCGCGCGCCTCCGTCGCCGGCGTCACCGATGCCGAACGGGCGAGCCTCGCCCAGCAGCGCGTGGCCAACAGCCTCGCCTCGGGCTCCTTCTTCCGACCGGGCAGCATCGACGTGCAGGTCGGCCCCGACGCGGGCGATCCGACCCTCTACACCGTCACCCTCAGCTACGACGCGTCGGCCCTCGGGATCGGAACGCTCGCCAAGCTGGTCCCGCTGCCGTCCCAGGCGATGCGCAGCACCGTCAGCGTGCGAAAGGGCGGGCTGTGACGGGCCGCCGGCCCGGAGCAGGGCCGTTCCGCCTTCCGCGCCTGGGCCCGGGGGATCGGCGCGGGTCCGTGACGGTCCTCTTCGCGGTGGGCGCCACCGGGCTGATGGGCGCCGCCGCCCTCGGCATCGATCTCGGCCTGCTGTTCCAGACCTCGCGCCGGGCCCAGGCCGCCGTCGACATCGCCGCCATGGTGGCCGCCGCCAATCCCGCCGGCGCCGACGCCCTCGCCCGGCGCTCGCTCGCCGACAACGGCTTCGGATCGGCCACCATCGGCATCGTGCCGGGCCGCTACGCCGCCGATACCGGCGCGAGCCTCGCCAACCGCTTCCAGCCCGGCGGGACGCCGGCGAACGCCGTGCGCATCGTGCTGGCGACCACGGCCAGACCGCATTTCGCCCGCGTGCTCGGCCTGCCGGCGGAAGTCGGCATCCGCGCCTCGGGGGTGGCGGCGCAGGCGCAGTTCGCCTCGTTCTCGGTGGGCTCCGGGCTCGCGAGCCTCGACGGGGGCATCGCCAACGCCGTCCTCGGGGCGATGCTCGGCACCCGGCTCACCCTCTCGGCCATGGACTATTCGGCATTGCTGTCGGCACGGGTGGACGCCTTCCGCTTCCTCGATGCGCTCTCGACGGGCATCGGCCTCCAGGCGGCGAGCTATTCGGAGGTGGTCGCGGCCAATGCCAATGTCGGGCAGATCCTGACCGCCCTGCGGGTGGCCGTGCAGGGACAGCCGGGCGCCAGCGCCGCACTCGGCGCGATGATCGGCGCCCTGCCGGGCACGACGCCCCTGGTGCGGGTCGCCAACATCGCCGATCTCGGCGATTCGGGCGCCCTGGCCCCGTCGCGCGGCACCGCCGGCCCCATGCTCGGCCTGATGGATCTCGTCTCGGCGACGGCCTCCGTGGCGAACGGCGCGCGGCAGGTCTCGGTGGATCTCGGCGCCTCCGTCCCCGGCCTGCTGCGGACGCAGCTCACCCTGGCCATCGGCGAGCGGCGGCAGGATTCCGGCTGGGTCCAGCCCGGCGGAAGCAACGCGACGGTGCGCACCGCCCAGACGCGGCTCCTGATCGAGACCACGCTGAACGCGCCCCTCGGCCTCGGCACCCTCTCGCTCCCCGTCTACGTGGAGGCGGCCTCGGCCCAGGCCACCCTGCGCTCGGTGACATGCCCGTGGTCGAGCCCGAGCCAGCGTTCGGTGGCCATCGACGTCCAGACCGGCGTGGCGAGCCTCGCCATCGCCAACGTGGCGAAATCGGCGATCACGGCGACGGGCACGGGGCCGGACCTGAGCCGGCCCGCGCCCCTGCTGGCCCTGCTCCTGCCGCCGCTGAGCGTGAACGGGGGCGCGCGGGCGAGCATCGGCGGCTCCTATGCCCGGACGCTCACCTTCTCGGACGACGACATCACCCGGCACACGGTCCGCAGCGTTTCGGCCACCGGCCTGACCGGCTCCCTGACCCGAAGCCTCCTCGACGGCATGACCCTCGACATCAACGGGCTCGGGATCTCGCCGCTGCTCCAGCCCGCCCTGTCGGCGACCCTCGGGGCGGCGGCGCCGCTGATCGATTCGGTGCTCGACGCGACGCTGCGGACCCTCGGCATCCGCCTCGGCAACGCGGATGTCGCCGTCGACGGCACGCGCTGCGACCAGGCCGTGCTGGTGCAGTGACCGCCCCGGCGCGGGTGTATTTTCTTCAGGTGTGCCTGGCGACCTCCTGGCCGAGCCGCAGCAGCAGCATGTCGACGAGCAGGCGCAGCTCCGAGTTCGCGACCCGGTCGATGGCCTGGCGGCAGGACATGGCGGAGGACACCGCCTGATCGAGGGCGTCCTCGCGCGAGACGACGGGCGCCTGGGCCAGGACCGCTTGGGCGAGGGCCGCCTCGTGAAGCGCGGGCTCCGTCGTGTCGATGACGATGCCCATCCCGTGGGTGGGCTTGCGCCGGTCGTCCTGGAAAACCCGGCCGCGTTCGACGATGGAGCGGCTCTCCCCGGTCGCCGAGACCGTGCGGTACTCGGCTCCGAACGGCCCCCCGAGCCGGGTGATCAGGCCGAAGCGGCGGGCGTGGCGGATCCGGTCGGTCGGGATCACCCGCGCGCGCGCAGCCTCCGGCGTGAGCGTCAGCCCGGCGAGCGCCCCGTCTCCGGCGAGGACCTCCGCCGCTCCCTCGTCGAGGGTAAACCGCCCCGTAGACGCCGACCAGAACCAAGTTCCCACGACGCCGGATGCTGAGAGGTTCGCACGGAGATCTTCGGGAGGGTCTCTCAGGCGATCGAGGCCAGAAACATACATTGGTGAAGCTCGACCGGAGAGCGCGTTATGCCTGATTCGCAATATCTAATATTATCGCGCAAGGGGTCAACCTGAAAGAAACTCCCTGCGGCATTATCATGCATGCCGCATGCGAAATATCATCCCATTTGCGAAATCAGGGTCACGGCACCGAAGACGAGCACCGCCATCACAACCAAAGCGAGAAGAATCAGCGACGCACGCGATTCCCGCATCTCGGGCGGCATCGGCCGATCTCTCCCTGAGGTTGCGCCGCCGGAGCGGTCGGCTCGGGAAATTGCACCGGCCGCCCCGAGTTGTCGAGCGGGCATCGTCCCGTATCGCGCCCTCAGCCACCGCGCGACGACAGGGTCCGCCCATCGGGGACGCCCGCCGGGAGGCGGCTGACCGCCAGGGCGACGAGGACGTTCAGCCCCAGCGCCAGGAAGCCGACATTCACGTCCTGAAGGGGCGCAGGCAGGAACGGAAACAACCCGGCGACGGTGAAGCCGCCGGCCACCGTCACGGCCACCGCGCCGACGCCGGCCGCGATGCCCGCGAAGGCGCCGCGGGCGGTCAGCGGGTTGCGGGCCAGCAGGCTCGCCACCATGGCCGGGAAGAGCTGGGTGACGAAGTTGTATCCCATCAGCAGGAGCTGCACGATGGTGTCGCCCCCGTGCAGCGCGAAGCCGACGCAGACGAGCGCCAGCACCGGCACCGACCGCTTGGCGAGACGCGCCGTGGAGACGTCCGTCGCGGCGGGGTTCAGGGGCCGGTAGAGGTTGTTGGCGAACAGTGTCGCCCCCGACATCAGGATCATCGAGCCCGGCACCAGGGCGGTGAGCACGCCCGTCGCCCCGATGATCCCGACGAACCACGGCGGGAAGGTCTGGAGAGCCAGCTTGAACAGCGAGAGGTCCGCCTCGGCGCCCTTGAGGCCCGGCACCTGGAGCACCGCCGCGAAACCGCAGAGCAGCACGAACATCAGGATCAGCTGGTAGAGCGGCAGGATCACGGCGTTGCGCCGGAAGGTGCGCGGGTCGCTCGCGGTGTAGAGCGAGGCGAAGACATGGGGCCAGGCGTAGCCGCCGAGCGCCGTCAGCAGGGTGGTCGAGGCGAACCAGACGGGGCTCTGCCCGCGCTCGGGCAGGGCCAGGAAGCCGGGCTTGGCCGCCTCGATGGCCCGGAACATCTCCGCGTAGCCGCCATAGTAGTGATACGGCAGGTAGAGGCCGAGGAAGACCACCACGAACAGGATCAGCAGGTCCTTGATCGCGGCGGTCCAGGCGGAGCCGCGCACGCCGGAGACCACCACGTAGACGGTGACGCCGGCGGCCCCGATCCAGATCGCAGCGGTGGAGGAGACCGCGCCGTAGGAGGCGGTCGAGACGATGATGCCGAGCCCCTTGAGCTGGAGCACCATGTAGGGGACCAGCGCCACCAGCCCCACCGCCGCCACCAGCATCCCGAGCGCCCGGCTCTCGTATTTCGCCGCGAAGAAATCGGGCTGCGAGAAGAGGTTGCGGGCCTTGGCGTAGGTCCAGATCGGCGGCAGCAGCCAGTAGGAGGTGACGTAGATCAGCGCCAGATAGCAGAGGATGTAGTAGGACGGCCCCCCCTTGCCGTAGGCGAGCCCCGAGCCGCCGAGGAAGGCGAAGGTGGTGTAGATCTCGCCCGCCATCAGCAGGAAGACGAGCAGCGTGCCGAAGCCGCGCCCGCCCACGGTCCACTGCTCCAGGCTCATCTCCCGGCCGGACCGGGCGCGGATGCCCAGCGCCAGCGCTCCGACGAAGGCGAGCGCGATGATGAGGAGGGCGACGCTCATCGTCCCTCGCCGCCGGCGCGGTTGGCGGGATCGGCGAGATAGATGATGCCCATCACGGCCGAGGTGCCGATGACGCAGAACACCAGCCACGCCATCAGCAGCGGCAGCCCGAGGACGAAGGGCGTGACGCGATTGAGGAAGAACGGCCCCACCAGCATGCCGAGGAAGGGCAGCAGCGCCAGCCAGCGCAGGTATCTCATGCGGTTCTCGTCCGGTCCGGCCTGAGGGGTACAGCATGGACGCGAGAGCGTCCGCCGTCCATCAGGCAGGTTCCGGGCCGGAACCGCCGCTTCGCGGTATCAGTCGATTGCGGTGGCCTGGGCCTCGGCGAGCTTCAGGGAGCCCGCGTCGCGCAGGATCTCGTCGGCGGCCGCGCGGGCGAGCAGGGCATAGCCGCCATCGGCCATGTGCAGCCCGTCGGCCGCGAAGAGCTGCTTCTTGGTCAGCTTCGCGTTGGCGACCCAGTCGCGCATCAGCTCCGAGCGACGGATGACCGGCACGCCGAGCTCATCGCCGATCTCGCGCACGGCGTCGCGGAAGCGGTAGGCGCCGGGGGTGGCGTCGAACTTGGGGCACCATTGCGGCTCCATCAGAACCACGTCGATCTCGGCGTCCTGCATCTGCCGGACGGTGGCGATGGTTGCCTCGCGGAAATGCTCCAGGGTGACGCCGCGCAGCGCGTCGTTGCTGCCCGTCTGCCAGATCACGAGCTGCGGCTTGGCCTGGAGCACGTCGCGGTCGAGACGGAGCAGCATGTCGTCGGTGTGCTCGCCGCCGATGCCGCGGTTGAGCACCGTCACGCCGCCGGCGAGATGCGGCAGGGCGCCCTTCAGCGCCACCTCGAGGCGGGCCGGATAGGCGGCGGCGGGCGAGCTGGCGCCGATGCCCTCGGTGGAGGAGGAGCCGAAGGCCACGATGCGCAGGGGCTCGCCGGCCGCGATCTGCCGGGCGACATGGGGCAGGTCCGCCGTGGGGGTGCCGAGGCCGAGCGCGCTGAGGTCGAACGAATCGGGCAGCAGGTCCGCATAGGCCAGCACCGCCGTCGGCAGGGCGAGCAGCGTCGCCGCGACCAGCGCGCCGCGCGCGAGCCCGCGCAGGGACTTCACGCGGAAGGAACCGAGGAGATGCGAGGGGGAGATCATGATGCGCGGGGCTTCGTGTCTGTCGTCGATAACAGTGCTATCAGCCGTTCCGGAAGATCCCGCTCGCCCTAGCGATCGAATGCGGCAAAACTTCGTAACACAAAATACACTTTTGCCGAAGCACGATTCCGGCCGCCGGGGCCGGTTTTTAGCGGATACGGGGCCTTGAGTCCGTCCCTGCGGGAGCCATCTCGCCGAAGACGCCCCGGCGTGGCGGGCCGGGCACAGGCGCTTGCGGTCCGCCGTCACGGGGAGGACGCAAGGGCTGACGATTCTCCACGCGGCGAATCGCCCCGCATCCCCGCGCCCGAACGAGCAAGGTCTGGACAGAGTGACATCCCCCCTCGCAGAGACGCCCGCGCACACCACGGAACCGGGCGCCGGGCGCGAGGTCGAGCTGAAGCTCGAATGCCGGCCCCTCGATCTCCCGACGCTCGCCGGGCACCCGCTGCTCAAGCGGCGCAAGGGCGCGGGCACCAAGACCCTGGTCTCGACCTATTTCGACACGGCGGACCGCGACCTGCGCCGGGCCGGGCTGACCCTGCGCGTGCGCCGGGACGGCAAGCGGTTCATCCAGACCGTCAAGGCCGGGGAGGGCGCGGCCGGCCTGTTCGACCGCCCGGAATGGGAGAGCGACGTCGCGGGCGAGGCGCCCGATCCGGCGGCCTTCGCGGACACGCCCGTGCGGGCGCTCCTCGACGAGGCGCGGCATGGCGAATTGCGGGCCGTCTTCCGCACGGCGGTGTCGCGGATCCATCGTCCGGTGAAGCAGGGCCGCTCGGCCATCGCCGCGACCCTCGACGAGGGCCGCGTCGAGACGGAGGCGGGCGACGCGGTGCTCTGCGAGCTGGAGCTGGAACTGGTCTCCGGCGACCCCGCCGACCTCTTCGCCCTGGCGCGGGCCCTGTCGGAAACCGTGCCGCTCAGGCTCGGCGCGCTCAGCAAGAGCGAGCGCGGCTACCGCCTCCTCGACGGCCGCGGCGGCCCGAGCAAGGCCGTCCCCCTGAGCCTGCCGGAGGACGCGAGCGCGGCGGACGCCTTCCGCGCGGTCGCGCTGTCCTGCCTGCGCCACCTGCGGCTGAACGAGGCGGTCTTCCTGGCCGCGCGCGACCCCGAGGCGCTCCATCAGATCCGCGTGGCGCTGCGCCGCCTGCGCTCGGCCTTCAGCCTGTTCGCCCCGATCCTGGCGGCGGACCCGGAGGCGCGGGCGCGGGCGGACGCGATCAAGCAGGTCACCGAGCCGTTCGGACGGGCGCGCAACCTCGACGTCTTCCTGGAGACGACGCTGCCGGCGGAGATCGCGCGGCGCCCGGAGGAGCCCGGCCTTCCCGAGCTGTCCGCGCGCATCGCGGCCGAGCGCGACGCGGCCCATGCGGAGGTGGTCGCGATCCTCGATTCGCCGGACTGGGCGCGCCGCATCCTCGATCTCCTCGCCTGGGTCGAGACCGGGCCGTGGCTGGCGCCGGGCGGCCCGCCGGAGCGCGACGGCAGCGCCCGCGCCTTCGCCGCCGACACCCTCGACCGGTTCCGCAAGCGCGTGAAGAAGCGCGGCAAGGACCTCGCCAAGCTCGACCCGGAGGCCCGCCACCGGGTGCGGATCGCCGCCAAGAAGCTGCGCTACGGCGCCGATTTCTTCGTCTCGCTGTTCCCGGAGAAGGCGGCGCGCAAGCGCCACAAGGCCTTCGCCGCCGCACTCTCCGATCTTCAGGACCATCTCGGCGCGCTGAACGACCTCGCCACGGCGCATGACGTGCTCGGCGGGCTGGCGGAGGGCGAGGGCGAGGGCGCTCCGGGCGCGGCGCTGTTCGCGGCGGGCCTGACGGCGGCCGACAACGAGGCCGGCGCCGACGCATTGATCGAGGCGGCGGCGGACGCCTACGACGCGCTCGTGGACGCCACGCCGTTCTGGCGCTGAGAGCGCTCAGGCCCTCTCGCGCGGGCTCAGCGCATAGAGCGCGATCGCGGCGGCGTTGGAGACGTTGAGGCTGCGGATCGTGCCGGTGAAGGGGATGCGGGCGATCACGTCGCAGCATTCGCGGGTGCGCTGGCGCAGGCCCTTGCCCTCGGCGCCGAGCACGAGGACCGTCGGCAGCTTCGGCGTGTACGCATCGAGGGAGACATCGGCCTCCGAATCAAGTCCGACGCGGGTGAAGCCGCGCTCGCCGAGCTCGATCAGGGCCTCGGCGAGGTTGCGCACCACCACCAGCGGTACGTGCTCCAGGCCGCCCGAGGCGGATTTCGCCAGCACGCCGGTGGCGCTCGGCGAATGGCGCGCCGTGGTGATGATGCCGGCGACGCCGAAGGCGGCGGCCGTGCGCACGATGGCGCCGACATTGTGCGGATCGGTGATCTGGTCGAGGGCGACGAGGAGCGCGTCCTCCGGCATCTCGTCGAGGGCCGGTGCCGGCAGCGGATCGGCTTCCAGATAGAGACCCTGGTGGACGGCGTCTGCGCCGACCAGCGCGTTGATGGCGAAGGGCTTCACCAGCTCCGCGTCGATGGGCAGCGTGCCGAGTTCCTCGGTGAGGCGCGCGAGCGCGTTCTCGGTGGCGAGCAGCCGGTGGAGCTTGCGCGTGCCGTTGGAGAGCGCCTGGAACACCGGGTGCCAGCCGTAGAGCACCACCGGATCGTCAGGCCCGCCGAGCGGCCCCGAGGGCGAGCCGTCGCGGCGCTCGCGGCCCGCCTGGGGGCCCCGGCCGAACCCTTTCCCGGCGCCTTTCCCGCCCCCCTGGCCCGGACGGCCGAAGGGCGGGCGGCGGCCGGGCTTGCCGGGGCGGTCGGGGGGCGTGCTCATGATCGCCTCAGTGGACCGGCCGAGGGCGCCCCGCAAGGCGCCACCGGCCTCAGCCGCCGCCGGATTCCGTGCCGGTGGCCACGGGCCGGGCCTGATCGGCCCCCCATTCGGACCAGGATCCGTCGTAGAGCGCGCGGGCCGGGCGTCCCATGCTCTCCAGCGCCAGGGAGACGATGGCCGCCGTCACGCCGGAGCCGCAGGTGGTGACGATGGGCCGGTCCGGGTCGATGCCGTTTTCGGCGAAGGCGGCCTTCAGCGCCTCCGGGTCCTTCATGCGGCCGCCTTCCTGGAGCGCGGCGTAGTGCATGTTCAGCGCGCCCGGCATGTGTCCGGGACGGACGCCCGGACGGGGCTCGGCCTCCTCGCCGCGGAAGCGCGCGCCCGAGCGGGCGTCGACCACCTGGGCGCTTCCGGTCTCCAGCGCGCGGGCGATATCGCCGGCATCCGCCACGGCGCCGTTGTCGAGGCGGGCGGTGAAATGGCGCCGCTCGCGCGGATGGGGCTCGCCGTCCTCGGTGGGAAAGCCCGCCGCGATCCAGGCCGGCAGGCCGCCGTCGAGCACCGCGACCTCGCGCTTGCCGAAGGTGCGCAGCATCCACCACGCGCGGGGGGCGGAGAACAGGCCCATGCCGTCATAGACGACGATGCGGGCACCGTCGCCGACCCCGAGGGCGCGCATGCGGGCGGCGAACACCTCCGGGCGCGGCATCATGTGCGGCAGCGGCGAGGTCTCGTCGCTCACGGCGTCGAGGTCGAAGCGCACGGCGCCGGGGATATGCGCGGCGCCATATTCGGCCGCCGGATCGCGCCCGGCGGCGGGCAGATACCAGGACGCGTCGAGCACCACGAGGTCGGGGGTGTCGAGGCGCTCGTGGAGCCATTCCGGGGTGACGAGGGGCGGATTCGCCATGGGCTGGGGTTCCGTTCGGGCGGGGCCTGCCGCCTTGAACCACATCCCGTCCGAGGATGCACGGTCCGACTCGGCGGCCGGGCGGCGGGCCTGGTTGTGGAGCAGGTTCAGCACCAGCGCCGTCCAGCCGGTCTGGTGCGAGGCGCCGAGCCCGCGCCCGGTATCGCCGTCGAAGAACTCGTGGAAGAGCAGCGGATCGGGGCCGCCATCGGGGCAGGGCGCCTGCGGCTGCGGCCCGAGGAAGGGGCGGCGCCCTTGCGCGTCCTTGGTGAACAGCGCGATCAGCCGGTCCTCGAGCGCATCGGCGATGGCGTTGAGCGACAAGAGCCTGCCGGACCGCGTCGGGTACTCCACGAGGAAATCGTCGCCGTAATAGGCGTGGAAGCGCCGCAGCGCCTCGATGATGAGGTAGTTCATCGGCATCCAGACCGGCCCGCGCCAGTTGGAGTTGCCGCCGAACATGTTCGAGGTCGAATCCGCCGGGTCGTAGTTCACGCTGAACGAGGCGCCGAGCTCGTTCAGGGAGTAGGGATGCTCCCGATGCGCCTGCGACAGGGAGCGCACCCCGTAGTCGGAGAGGAACTCCGCCTCGTCGAGCATGCGGTGCAGGAGCGCCTTCATGCGGTGGCCGCGCAGGAGCGAGAGCAGCTTGCGGTCGCCGACGCCGCCCTCCGTCCAGCGCGACACGAGCCGGGCGAGATGGGGCCGGTTCTCCAGCACCCAGTTCATCCGGCGGGCGAAGTCCGGCAGGCGCTGGAGGAGGGCCGGGTCGATCACCTCGACGGCGAAGAGCGGCACCAGCCCGACCATGGAGCGCACCCGGAGCGGGATCATGCGCCCGTCCGGCATGTCGACCTCGTCGTAGTAGAACTGGTCGTCCTCGTCCCAGAGCCCGAAGCCCTCGCCGCCCATGTCGGTCATCGCCTCGGCGATGTAGAGGAAATGCTCGAAGAACTTGGAGGCCGTGCTCTCGTAGACGTCGTTGTGGCGCGCGAGCTCGAGGGCGATGCGCATCATGTTGAGCGCGTACATCGCCATCCAGGCGGTGCCGTCCGCCTGGTGGACCACGCCGAAGCCGGGCGGCGGGCGCGAACGGTCGAACACGCCGACATTGTCGAGCCCGAGGAAGCCGCCCTGGAAGACGTTGCGGCCGTTGGCGTCCTTTCGGTTCACCCACCAGGTGAAGTTGATGAGCAGCTTGTGGAACACGCCTTCGAGGAAGGCGAGGTCGCCGCGCCCGCCCCGGCGGTCGCGGTCGATCTCGAAGACCCGGTAGGTGGCCCAGGCGTGGACGGGCGGGTTGGTGTCGCCGAACTCCCACTCGTAGGCCGGGAGCTGGCCGTTGGGGTGCATGTACCACTCGCGCGTGAGCAGCAGGAGCTGGCTCTTGGCGAAGTCCGGGTCGAGCAGCGCCAGGGGCAGGCAGTGGAAGGCGAGGTCCCAGGCGGCGAACCAGGGATACTCCCACTTGTCCGGCATCGAGAGCACGTCGGAGCCGTTGAAATGGCCCCAGGTGGCGTTGCGGGCGGAGCGGCGCTCCGGGGGCGGATCGGGCTGGGTCGGGTCTCCGCGCAGCCACTGCCGCACGTCGTAGCGGTAGAGCTGCTTGGTCCAGATCAGCCCGGCGGCGGCCTGCCGGAAGATGTTGCGGCGGTCCTCGTCCTCGATGCCGTCCTGGAGAGCGTCGTAGAAGGCGTCCGCCTCCGCGACGCGCCGGGCCGTCACCTTGCCACCGGCATCGACCGGGCAGGCGACCATCCCCGCGCAGAGCCGCAGCCGGACCGTCGCGGTCTCGCCGGGGCCGAGGCGGAAGGCGTAGTGCAGCCCGGCCTTGGTGCCGGATTCCACCGAGACCGCCGAGCGGTCGCCGTCGACGATGGCCGCGTGCAGCCCGTCCTTGAACGGGCCGGGCGCGTCCGGCCGGCCGCCATGCAGGCGCAGGTTGGTCTCGTTCTCGCAGAACAGGATCTCGGGCGCACCGCTGCACGAGAGCCGGTAGGGACCGAGCCGGGCATGCTGGGCGGCGATGCTGCCGTCCGGGCGCCGCGCCAGCCAGGGCCTGGCCTGCCCGTCCTCCTCCTTCCAGGCCCAGGTGTTGCGGAACCAGAGCTGCGGGATCAGGTGCAGCTCGGCCGGGGCGTCGCCCCGGTTCACCGCCGTGACGACCACGTGGATGTCGTCGACATCCTGCTTGGCGTACTCGACCGTGACGTCCCAGTAGCGGCCGTCGTCGAAGATGCCGGTCTCGCCGATCTCGTATTCGGGCTCGCGGCGGCCGCGCCGCCGGCTCTCGTCCAGCAGATCGTTGTAGGGAAAGGCTGCTTGCGGATAGCGGTAGAGGAACTTCAGGTAGGCGTGGCTCGGGACCGCGTCGAGGTAGTGGTAGATCTCCTTCACGTCCTCGCCGTGGTTGCCCTCCTCGTTGGTGACGCCGAACAGCCGCTCCTTGAGGATGCGGTCTCTGCCGTTCCAGAGGCCAAGCGACAGGCACATCAGCCCGTGGATGTCGCAGATCCCGGCGAGCCCGTCCTCCCCCCAGCGATAGGCGCGCGAACGCGCCTCGTCATGGGTGAGCGAGCGCCAGGCGTTGCCGTCGCGGCTGTAGTCCTCGCGCACGGTGCCCCATTGCCGCTCGCTGAGATACGGCCCCCAGAGCGACCACGGGCGCTCGCCGCGCCCCTGCTCGGCGATGCGACGCCGCTCGGCCCACAGATCCACCTCGCTCACCTGAACTCCGTCATCCGGACACGCGCATGGGGTGGACCGTCTAGCATCATACCGTCTTGCCGCCACATGGCGGAGGCGATGCATCTTCGGCGCCAAGCTCATGCCTCCGATGCGCCCGGCACCGGACTCAGCCGTCCCCGCGCTCGGCCGCGCACAGCGTCTCGACGGTCCTCACATAGGCGTCCGCGTCGAACTTCCGCAGCGAGTTCCCGCTCTGGTAGCGCACCGTCCCGAAGACCGGGCGCCTGGCCCAGGGGCGGTCGTGCAGGCCGTAGACCCAGGCGACGTTGGTGAAGGAGTTCGGGTCGCGCCCGTCGAGGAAGTAGCGGTTGTTGAGCCGGAGCGTCCGCGCGAAGCCGGCCTCGGGGGAGGGCGACCATTCGAGGATCTTCTTGCCCCAGTACATGCGCAGTTGATTGTGCATGTAGCCGGTCTCGCGCATCTCGGCCTGGGCAGCGTTCCAGTAGGGATCGTGCGTCCGGCCCTCGGCGAGCTGCGCCTCGGTGTAGCGGTGCGGACGCTCGTCGCCGGCATGCTCGGCCAGGGTCTTGCGGGCCCATTCGGGCAGCGCGTGATCGTAGGAATCGTAGCGCTCCGTATAGAAGACGTGGTTCATCGCCAGTTCGCGCCGGACGATCAGCTCCTCCAGATAGGCGCCGCGGTCCTGCGCATCCCCGCGCTTCGTGGCGCGCACGGCGAGCGCGATCTCCACCGGCGAGATCTGCCCGAAATGCAGATACGGGCTGAGATGGGAGGCGGCCGCCGCCTCGGGCTTGTTGCGCCCGGCGCCGTAGCCCGCGTAGCCCCCCGCGACGAACGCCTTGAGCCGGCGCCGCGCCTCGCTCTCGCCGCCGGTGAAGCGCTTCACCGGGGCCACGGAACGGTCGAGGCTCATGCCCTTCAGCACGGCGGCCGGGTCCGAGATGTCGATCCCGCTCTTCAGCCTCAGGCCGTCGGCGCGATGGGCGACCTTTCGCTCGCGCAGCGGGTCGAGATACTCGTCCCACAGCCTGTGCAGCTTCGGCCGCAGGGTGCGCGCCGCGTATTCGTGCTTGCCCGATGCGGTCTCGACTGGGACCACCACGTCCCCCTCGACCTGCACGACGCGCCCGTCGATCCCCTTTTCGATCTCCGCGTACCAGCGCCTCTGGATGGCGAGATAGCCCCGGTCGAGCACCGTGAGCGCGGCCTTCGCGCCGAGATCGACGGCGATCTCGGCGGGCGAGCATTTGCGCATCACGAACCCGATGCCGCGCCGCTTCAGTCCGGCGGCGGCGTCCGCGAGCCCCTGGAGCAGGAACGCGTAGTGGCGGGCGTTGGCCTCCGGGAAGCCGCTCTCGCCGTCGAGGAGGCCGAAGCAGGCGACCACGGGCAGGGCGAGCCGGTTGGCCTCCTCGACGGCGTATTCCAGCGCCGGGTTGTAGCGGGCGCGGTTGGCCTGCTGCATCAGGTAGAGCACGTAGCGCCCGTCCGGGCGCGGCTCCGCGTCGTTCAGGATCCCGATCCGCGCCGACTGAATCGCCATCCGCCCCCTCGTCCGCGCCGAAGCCTGCCCGGCAAGCTAGGGCGGCCGAGAAAATCCGCCGCCCCCGGCCCAGTGCCGGCACGCCAGATCTCGCCGGATCGCGCGTGACTTCGAGGGGCGCGAAACCTTCGCCCGCGCAGCGGTTTACCGCCGCTCGACTGCGGCCTCCCCGGCGAAATCCGGGCACGACCTGAATGCGGCATTTTGAACACAGACCGGATGCCATGTGCGGCACCGCACCCGAAACGACAGGCCTCCTGCCCCAACGCCCTTGCATTCCGGCGCGGGAGGTTCATTTTGTGCATTGCAAGAGCGCGATGGCGTCGCGTTCGAGCTGCCCTTCTTGGGCGTTTCCTCCCTAGACTTCGGGCCGCTCCCTCGGGAGTGGCCTTTTTTCTTGCGCGGTTATCTCCGCCGCAGGTCCGGGGCCGTCAGCCCCGCGCGCGGGCCCGGATCATGAAGTTGTCATAGGTGTATTCCGCCACCTGGAACCAGAGGTACTCCTCGTTCCGGAAGGTCTTCATCGCCTCGTAGGCGCGGCGGAAATCGGCGTTCTTCTCCGCGAGCTTGGCGTAGACGTCGTTGGCGTGCTTGAGCGCCGTCTCCATCACCTCCTGCGGGAAGGGCCGGAGCTGCGCGCCCCCGGCGACGAGCCGGCGCAGCGCCGCCGGGTTGCGCGCGTCGTATCTCGCCTGCACCTCCGCGCCGGCCTGAGCGGCGGCGGCCCGCAGGATCGCCTGATAGGATTTCGGCAGCGCCTTCCAGCGATCGGCCCCGATCCAGAGATGCAGCATCGCGCCGCCCTCCCAGAAGCCGGGATAATGGTAGATCGGCGCGACCTTCTGGAGGCCGAGCTTCTCGTCGTCATAGGGGCCGATCCACTCGGCCGCGTCGATGGCCTTGGTGTCGAGGGCGGCGTAGAGGTCGGGGCCGGCGGTCGTCTGCGGCACCACGCCGAATCGCGACAGCACCTGCCCGCCGAGCCCGGCGATGCGCATCTTGAGACCCTGGAGATCGGCCGCCGCCTTGATCTCCTTGCGGAACCAGCCGCCCATCTGCGCGCCGGTGTTTCCGCAGGGAAGCGCCGTCAGCCCCTGCTTGGCGAAGACCTCGGTGAACACGTCGGCCGCGCCGCCCTGGTGCCACCAGGCGTTCTGGCCGCGCGCGTTGAGCCCGAAGGGGATGGCGGTGGCGAGCGCGAAGGTCGGCTCCCTGGCGGCCGCCACCGAGGCCGGGGCGTAGCCCATCTCGACGGTGCCGCCGGAGACCGCGTCGAGGACGCCGTCCGCCGGCACCGGCTCGCCCGGCGCGAGCGGCTGGAGCTGGAAGCGGCCGTCGCTCGCCTCCGCCACGATCCGCGACAGCGATTCGCAGGCGCCGAACAGGATGTCGAGTTGGCGCGGATAGAAGCAGGCGAGCCGCCATTTCAGCTCCGGCGCGCCCTGCGCGATCGCGGGCGCGGCGAGCCCGGCACCGGCTGCGGCGCCGCCCAACCCGGCCGCGAGCAGGGCGCGTCTCTTCAAGGATGCCATGCCGTCTCCGTCCGTCCGCCGATCCGCGCGGCGGGGCGCAGCCCCTATCACGTGGGCGTGACGCTCGAAACTCAAGGGCCGGCGTGATAGGCGCCTGTCCGTGGAACAGAACGCGCTCACCCTGCACACCGTCTGCGGCCTCGAGGAACTCGCCGGCCATGGGAGAGGCGGCGTCACCCATGTGCTGTCGCTGCTCGATCCCGGCACGCCGGAGCCCGAGACCTTCGCGGAATGGCGGGCGCATCGGCGCCGGACGCTGCGCTTCCACGACTGCCTCGGGCCGGGCGAGGGGCTCGTCCCACCCGAGCCGGCCGATATCGAGGCGATCCTCGCCTTCGGGGATTCGCTCGCGGCGGAAGGGCCTTGCGGGCATCTCCTCGTGCATTGCCATTACGGGCTGTCGCGCTCGACGGCGGCGCTGGCGATCCTGTTCGCGCAAGGGGAGCCGGAGAGCCCGGCCGAGGCGGTGATCGCTCGCCTCCACGCCTTGCGCGAGCCGGCCTGGCCGAACGCGCGGATGATCGGGTTCGCCGACGAGCGGCTCGGGCGCGAAGGCTCGCTGAGCGAGGCGGTGCGCCGGCTGCACGCCCTCCAGCTCCGGGTGCGCCCGCATCTCGCCGAGCTGCTGCGCGGGCTCGGACGCGGCGCCGAGGTCGACGCGGCGCTGCGCGGCTGACGGACTCCGGCCTCGGCAAGGTTTTTTCGCGAATGCGGGGCGGCGGGCCTCAGGATTTCCCGGCCGGCGTGAACTTGCCGTCCCGCCAGACATAGAGCACGTAGCCCTGCGCGGTGACGTCGCCCTTCTGGTCGAAGCCGACCGAGCCGAGCACGAGATCGAAGCGCTCCGTATGCAGCGTCCTGGCGATGGCCAGCGGGTCGGTGGTGTGGGCGAAGGCCGCCGCCGCGATCAGCGCCTGGAGCGCGGCGTAGCCGTAGACCGTCGATCCCGTCGGCTCGACGCCCTCCGCCTTGAAGGCCTTGACCACCTGGGCGCCCGCCGGCTGCCGGCTCGGGTCGAGATAGAAGGTCATCAGCGTGCCGTTGCTGGCCGCTCCGGCGAGCTTGCCGAAATCCTCGGTCGCGATGGCCGAGGTGCCGAACCATTGCGGCTTGAAGCCCCGCTCGGACGCGATCCGCACGAGGCGGCCCATCTCCGTGGCGTCGCCCCCGTAATAGACCACCTCGATGCCGGCGCCCTTGAGCCGGTCGGCGAGCGCCGCGTCGTCGGCATCGCTCGGGGAGAAGGCCACCGACATCGTTTCGTTGATGCCGATGCGATTGAGGTTGTCCTTGGTGGCGGCGGCGAGCGTGCGCGCCGCCGGGGTCAGGTCCTGGATCAGGGCGATCTTGCGGTCGCGGAAGCGCTCGGCGAGCACCGTCGCGGAGAGCCGCGCCTGGTCGTCGTCGCGCCCGCAGACCCGGAAGATCGTCGGCAGGCCGCGATCGGTGAGCTTGGCGGCCACGGAGGCCGCCGTGATCATCAGCGTGCCGTTGGCGGCGTAGACCTCGGAGGCCGCGAGCGAGGCGTTCGAGCAGACATGCCCGACCACCAGCCTCACGTTCGCCTGCACGAAGTGGTTGGCCACCGCCGTGGCCTTGTTGGAATCGCAGGCGTCGTCCTGGACGTCGAGCACCACCGCCTCGCCGTCGAGGCCGCCCTTGGCGTTGGCGTCGCGCGCGGCCGCCTCGACCCCGCGCAGCACCTGCTCACCAACGGCGACGTAGGCGCCCGAGCGCGGCACCGCGACCCCCACGACGACATCGGCGCGGGCCGGGGCGCATGCGAGGACGCAGAGGATCGCGCCGAGGGCTGGCAAGGATCGTCTGGTCATCGGCCCCCTTCTCCGCGTCGCCGTCGCCGGACGACCCCTCCGGCAACGCATGCGCGCACGCCCGGTCGGCCGGAACGGCCCCGGTCCGCTCCGCTGCCACCGAGTCGCGACAAAAAGACGGCAGCCGGCGAGAATGGCAAGGCATCCCGCGGCGGAAGCCGTGCGCGGGCTCAGCGCGCGTATGCGTAGATCGAAGCCGCCGAGGCGACGGGGCTGACCGCCGTCGAGAACACCGACAACACCTTCTGCACTTCGGTGAAGGGCGCGTTGGAGACGTAGACGAGGTCGCGGTTCCTCATGCGGAAGGCCTGGGTGAGGAACAGGCTGTTGGGGTCGCGCATGTTGATGCGGTAGACCACCGGCA